>JAEZRL010000074.1 GCA_023440945.1 Bacteroidota bacterium | reverse complement strand
ATCCCTTTCCTTTTTCGCAAAGAAATTTCAGGCTCCTGAAAAAAAGCGCCCAATCGTAACTGCAGGATGCAAACTCTGGTGTATAGGCGGTCCATCCATCATGATGAAAGAGCAGTACAGTTCCTTTGGCATGTGGCTCTAATTGGAAAGTAAGCGTCGTACCTACCCAGTCTTCAAAACCTTTAAGACAACGCCATTTCACTTTGCTATAAGATTTCAATTCCTCTACTCGAATTTCTTTAAAATAATTGGTGCCAAATGCAAATCGTGAGATGCTTCCAACTTCTGGTTTTGCTATTGTTTCGGGTGTCCACCAGCCTGCTAACCCTTCCTGTGTAGTAATGGCTTCATAAACTTTTTCTGCCGGTGCTTCTATAAGCAATCTGTGATAGATACTTTTTGTTATTGTTTGATTTGCCAAAACTTTTTCATCCTGTGATGGTGTTTCAACATTCGCTTCTTCTGCGTCTTTCGGCGTAGGCTTTCCTTTGCCCGCTGTAATAAGGTCTTTTAAACTACCTTGAATATAATGTGTCCATGCATCGTGACAAACATTATAACATTCATATTCCGGCACTAAGCCCTTGTGTGTAAACTTTAATTCCGTTTTACCATCTTTCGCTTCGATCTCGAAGATCACATCTGTTCCTTTCCATTCGCTTTCATCTTTAGTAAATTTAAAATGGTTATCCAGCACATGCCAAACAACTTTTTTATCGGGAACAAATTCAGTGATCTTTATTTTGCAACGGTGTACATCCTGGTAGTGGTATAAAAATTCGCAATTGAGCTTATTGGTATCTCCCACAATATTTTCAGACCACCATCCACGAACATTATTAACTGCATTAAAAACCTGGTTTGGCACTGCATCCACTATAAAGGTTGTTGAGAAATCCTGCTGATTCATATTGTTATTTTTATTGATTTTGAAAATGCGACTATTTTGATGATCATACTTCTGTTGTGTCAAACAAATACATTTCAACCTTATCATCGTTCAGCGCAAAGGTTTTCCTGTCTGCTGCACAAGCGATTCCTTCATTGGAAGCAAAAGCTATTTTGATTGCTTCCAGGCTATCGAAGTGTAATTCGCCGACTAAGAAAACATTTGCATTACCTGTTACAGACATAATTCGATTTTACTGACTATATATTTCCTTATGTCCGGAAGCTTTTTCGCTAAAGGAATATGCACCTCAAAATAATGCTTCATAAAAGCCTCTTTATTCTTAGGCGTTTTACAAATCACAATCATTCGCGCCAGGTTAATTGTTTTTATACAGCAAATCTATTGTCTTGTTATCGCTTTGCAGAGTGGTAAAATGGACTTTGTAAGGGGTTGATTCAGACAATATGGTTTATTAGTTTTGTAAGCCATCATCCCGTTATTAAATCTAATTAAATGAAACATCTGACTATATTAGTACCGGCTTGCCAGACAGCACTAAGCACTATTTCATGCGTTGCCGGCTCTTATGATTTTTTTACCCGTGCCAATAAGTATTGGGTGGAGAATGGCAAGAAACAATTGTTTAAAATTGAGCTTGCAGGTGTATCAAATCAATCTGAGATCAATAACGGCTTAATAACGATAAGGCCGCAGGTAAATATCTCGTCTATCAAAAAGACCGATCTCATTATTATTCCTTCAATCACGCATGACTTTAAGCAATTGACGGAGAGCAATACCTTATTGATGAATTGGACGGTAGAGCAATATAAAAATGGCGCTGAAGTTGCCAGTATGTGCACCGGTGCTTTTATGCTGGCGTCATCAGGATTACTGGATGGGAAAAGCTGTTCTATACATTGGAACTCTGTGGATAAGCTGGAAAATCTGTTTCCTAAAGTGTATGTAAAGAAAGATAAGCTGAAAACAGATGAATATGGCATTTACACCAACGGCGGCGCTTATTCATTTCTCAATCTTTTAATTTACCTGATCGAAAAGTATTACGACAGGCAAACAGCTATCTATTGCTCCAAGATTTTCCAGGTAGAGATAGACAGGGAAACACAATCAGCCTTTACCATTTTTACGGGACAAAAATCGCATGGTGATGAAGTGGTAAAAAAAGCGCAGGCATACATGGAAGACAATTTCTATGAAAGAATATCAGTTGAAGTTCTCTCTCAAAAATTTGCTGTCGGCAGAAGAAACTTCGACAGGCGATTTATAAAAGCAACAGGCAACACGCCTGTTGAATATTTGCAAAGGGTGAAAATAGAATCAGCAAAAAAAGCATTTGAAACTACACGCAAAACGATTAATGAAGTAATGTATGAAGTGGGTTATTCCGATGTAAAAGCATTCAGAGAAACATTCAGAAAGATAACCGGTATGTCGCCTCTTAAATATAAAAACAAGTATAATAAAGAAGCTGTAGAAGGATAAAAGCAAATCGTTATAACTGTTTGCAATTAGTCCCTACATTACTTAAAAAATCTCTGATAGAATATAAGTCTTATTATTCCTTTTATTTCGATTTGCCTAAAGCCTCTCTCACTTTTGGAGCGATCTTCGTTCCAAATAATTCAATTGACTTCATGAGCATTTGATGTGACGGCGCACCTACATCCATGTGGGCGGAGAAACGTGTAAGGCCAAACATCTCCTGCATCTGCAATATCTTATCAATGGCTTCGTTGGCGTCGCCGATGATAAGATGGCCATGAGGACTGCGTCCGTTTTCGAATTGTTGTTTTTGATAAGGCGGCCACCCTCTGTCGCGGCCAATGCGATTCATCTGCGCAGCATAAACAGGATAATATTCATTTGCTACCTGCTGGCTATTTTCGCCAAACAAGGAATGCATGTGCACGCCTACACGAAATTTATCGGGATTATGACCGAATTGTGTGTACACTTTTTTATAATATTCAAACAAAGGTTTGAATTGTGCAGGGCTTCCACCAATGATCGCAAATATTACAGGTAGTCCTAACCTGCCTGCCCTTAATACTGATTCCGGTGTTCCACCCACCGCTACCCAAATATCAAGATGAGCGTTTACGGCACGTGGCAATACTTCCTGGTTTTTCAACTCAGGCCTAAACTTACCTTTCCAGGTTACGTTTCGCTGTTTATTAATGAGCAGTAAGAGTTCAAGTTTTTCTTCAAAAAGTTTATCATAATCCGCAAGGTTATAACCAAACAAAGGAAAAGATTCAATAAAACTTCCACGGCCTACATTCATTTCTGCACGTCCGCTGGAGATAAGATCAATTGTTGCAAACGATTGGTACAAGCGTACAGGGTCTGATGAACTTAACACCGATACGGCGCTTCCCAACTTAATATTTTTTGTAACGGTTGATGCAGCAGCGAGCACTATTTCAGGAACAGATACAACATAATCGGGACGATGATGTTCGCCGATACCAAAAAAATCCAGCCCCACTTCATCCATTAGTTTGATTTCTTCAATTATTTCCCGGAGCCTTTGTTGTGCAGGTTGCACTTCGCCGTTGTTATTGATGCGCAGGTCGCCAAACATGCCAATGCCTAATTCCATAGCTTGAATTTATTTCAAAGGTGAAAATTATAATGCATTTAAGCAGATTTGATTTTTGAAGCTACGACTGTAGAATATGATTTTCATCTTATCTTAACCGCTTTATGCAAACACTTCCGGAAGCAACATATAATCAACAGATAGAAAAGCATAAAGCTTTATTAGATCAGCAACTAAAAAAAAGAGTAAGATTAGGCTGGTCAAGGCTGATAGTATTTATTCTAACTATAATTATTTCTTATAAAATCTTTGTAGCTGCAGGTGTTATTGGCCTTGTTGCTGTAGTTGTGGGTCTGGCCATTTTGCTTTATTTAGTATCGCTTGACGCAAATAATAATTCAAAAATAAAAAATACAAAAACGCTCATCCATATCAACGAAGAAGAACTGAAGATTTTAGAGAACAATTATCATCAGCGCTATGACGGAGCTCCGTTTTTACCCGCTGTTCATAATTATGCAAACGATCTTGATATTTTTGGTAAAGCTTCTTTGTATCAATACATCAACCGGTGTTATACCGAACAGGGCAGAACATTACTTGCTGAAAATCTTTTACAACCACTTCTGGTAACGGAAGTAAAGTTGCGTCATGAAGCAATAAAAGAAGTGACACCCTTGATAGATTGGCGACAGCAATTAGAATCTTTTGCTATGCAGAATGCTATTACTGTTGCGACACAATTGAAAGCGCAAAACTGGCTAAAGAAAACAGATGAACATTTTACAGGTAAATTTTGGAAAAGTTTTGTAGTTTTTTATTCCGTCGTTACAGTAGTATCTGCAATTGCAACCATACTAGGTTATATACCTGCCTCTTTGTTTTCGCTTTTATTTATTGTTTATGTTATTGTTTCGTTGATCATAAGCAGAAATGCAGTTGGTGCCTACCTGCAGCTTTCAGGCATTGTAAAAGAGATCAGTACAATGTATTCGTTGGTGGAATGGATAGAACAGAAAGATTTCAATTCAACTTTATTAAAAAACCTGCAACAACAATCTAAGTGTGGAGATGAAAAAGCATCAACTCAGATAAAGCAGTTAAAAAATATTCTCGATCGTTTTGATCTTCGTATAAGCATAATTGGTGTTGTAGTGCTTAATCCTTTTTTATTGTGGGATGTAAGGCAAATAGTAGCACTTAACACCTGGCGTAAAAAGAATAAATCGCTTTTGTCAAATTGGTTTGCAATGATCGCGGAAACAGAAGTTATTAATAGCCTAAGTGTTTTGCATTTTAATCAATTTCAGTGGTGCTTTCCTAAATTCTCATCCGAATATTTTACTTATGAGGCTGATGAATTAGGTCATCCGCTATTACCCAATGATCAAAGGGTAACAAGCAATTATAATTTAGAAGGTGTTGCTAAGATAGGGCTTGTTACAGGCTCTAATATGGCAGGAAAAAGTACTTTTTTAAGAAGCCTCGGATTGAGTGTTGTTATGGCTCAAATGGGTGCGCCTGTTTGTGCAAAAAGCTTTGCACTTTCTCCTGTTGGATTGATGAGCAGTATGCGCATTGCGGATAATCTTGCAGAAAATACTTCTACCTTTTATGCTGAACTGAAAAAGCTTAAAACGATAATAGAAGCAGTGAATAAGCATGAAAGAATATTTATTCTGCTTGATGAAATCTTGCGTGGTACCAACTCCTTAGACCGTCACACAGGTTCAAAAGCGCTTATCAAACAATTGATACATCAAAAAGCGGTGGCTGTAATTGCAACGCATGATGTAGATCTTGCAGAACTTGAAAAACAATTTCCTGCTTCAATAGAAAATTATCATTTTGATGTGCAGGTGAAAGGGGAAGAATTATTTTTTGATTATAAACTCAAGGAAGGTGTTTGTAAAAGTCTTAATGCATCTATTTTAATGAAAAAGATCGGTATTGAGCTTTCAGAGTAACTGAAATAAAATAGCAAATAGTCTGTAAGTAAACCTACATCTTATGCATATTACAAGCAATCTTGATGAATTGATTCAGGATATAAATATCACCTGCAAGTAATATCAAAGCGATGGAGTAGGGAAAGATATCGAGGTATTGAAAATCTTTAAACAGATTCCATCTCTTTCGTTTAGAATGAGGAATTATCCTGTCCATAACTTTTCATTTCATCCTCAATTTACAATCTTCCTTGAAGCTATCAAATAGTTATCCTTCACTCTCTTCGAGAATTATTTTAAAAGTTCGTCAGGGACAACCTACTTCTTTATTATAGATGGAGGAGCAGCAGGTTGGTAAGGTATCACAGGCTTCTCAGGCAACACAGGAGGTGTAACGGAAATAGCAAGAGGCGGTGGAGGAGGGGCAGGAAATTCTGCTACTTCCGGCCTTACTGGTAAAACAAGTTTAGTCGGAATAGCGGGCAATGAAGGCGCTGTTACTGAAATAGTCGGAGGTGCAGGCGGCGGTGGTGGAGTTACAGCTTTTTTATCCTGTGCAAAAATGATCACTGGAAATAATGTAAATGATAGCAGCAATACGTTCGATTTCATAATGATGTTTCTTATGAGATGATCGCTTTTCTTTTTTCCATAAATAATTACTCTTTTTTTTTATACAAAAAGCCTGCTGAGAAAACGCAAATATTCTACAACAGGCTGTACCGAAACACTTTTTTATTTGCGAAAAGTTGTTAACCTTATTTCTTTTCTTCAAAGCTATCCAATGCTACTCTTATTATTTGGTTTGGCTCATCATCCACAAGAGCGGTGAGGTACAATTTTCCTTCCTTTCCGGCAATTGTAATTGTTACATTCTTTGTATCTCCACCAGGATCGGTAATGGCAGTCTTCAAAATCGATTTGCCTTCTTTATAAGGGGTAGTCCAGTTGCAGTCAGTTGAAGCTATTGTTCCTGTCATTTTATTATCATCACTTCCAGGAATAATGGTGATACTGTCCTTCGTAATTTCAATAACTGTATTTTCACCTACTGTTTTTTGAACATTCATACCCGAATCAAGGTATTCAGTTTTGGAGGAGGTGAGTTTTTGATCTTTACCACATTGCGCAAACACAGCTATGTTTACCGATAGTAAGAAGGCAACAAAAAATATTTTTTTCATTTTGAAATGTTTTTAGCATGATAAGAATTTGATTAATTTATTGATCACCAATAACTGTTCTGTGCGTTTACAGAGAGGTAAGTGGTAATTAATAATATTTGAAGTTGAAGAGAGGAGTAATGATTCCGGAAGCTGGCATAAAGATGAAGGAATTATATTTCCTGTTATATTCTATTAGGTTGAATGGTAAAAATTTTTGTTGAAAGGAAAGAAAATACACGATAATGATAGCCTATAGTAAAACTTATTTTGTTTTATTAATTTTATCTCCTTCCCTCTCTTATTGCTTCAAAATAAAAACATCCGTATGATCATCGTTCACGACATCTTTATCTGCAAACCGGGCAACGCTTCAAAAATGGCAAAGCTATTTAAGGAAGTGATGGCAGATAACAAAGAACTGGTAAACATTATGACCGATGTAACCGGTCAGTTCAACAAAGTTGTAATGGTAACAAAGTATGATAACCTTACTGCTTATGAAAAAAGTTTTGAGGACTACATGAAAGATGCTGAAGCTGTACAAAAAATGAAGGAAAAGATGAAAGGTTATACCGATATGTATCTTACCGGTTCAAGAGAAATTTACCAGGTGCAGTAAGGCCACTTTTTATATGATAATTTTAATAGCTGTTGCAATAACAACACCGGGCATCTTTATGCCTGTAAATAACTACTTATTGAATGTGCTCTTTAACACCAAAACTTTTGCTTGCTTATTATCTCTTTCTTTTAGATTTGCTTTCATTAATCTTGAAAATACATAATGAGAAAATTCGTTTGCCTGTTCTTCCTGTTTGGTTTCAATACACTTTTTGCACAAGACACTATTCGTTTTACAAAAGCATTGATGGTTTCAAGCAACAGCCGTTATGGTCGCGAAGCGATTTATACAGATATGCTTGCATGGAAAATGTATAATAATGATTTATCGACACCAAAAGTTAATGGCGCATTTGGTGTAAATGAAAATGGTGATACAATAGTTTGGAAAGAAATAAATGCGGATAGTTCAGGAAGATTCAGAACTTTTTCAAGAAGAAATTTTCAAAGTACTACCACCAATCCTTTTTTAAGACCCGGCAGCGTTGATCGCGGTGCTGATTATTTATATCTTACTTACAAAGCTGCAAAAGAACAACCTGCAGTGTTGTATATAGAAGGTAACAGCGGTGTTTATTTTAATGGTATTCCGCACATGGGTGATCCATACAGTTCGGGCTATATGTTCATTCCGGTTTTATTAAAAAAAGGAATGAATGAAATGTATGTTCGCGGTGCTAATGTTGTTCCTAAAATTATTCTTCCTCAAAAACCTGTTTTCTTAACTACTGCAGACCTTACGCTGCCAAGCATTGTTATCAATCAACAGACAGGCGTTTTAAAAGGAGCACTGACTTTAGTTAATACATCATCAAAAGCGATAGAAAATTTTCAGATAAGATCAAGTTGCAACGGTAAAGAAAGTGTTTCGGCAATTGCATCCATACCTGCCATGACGACACGCAAAGTAATATTTGAGTTTGATGCAAGCAATGTTTCAGCAACGGGTAAAGCGGATGTTCAGTTATCATTAATAAATCAAAATAAAATAATAGATACAACAATCATACAGGTTGATGTTGTTGATGCATCAAAGCAATACAGCAGCACTTTTATAAGCGGGATTGATAGCAGTTTACAATACTATGCAGTAACACCGCAATTAAACGGAACAAAAGAAAATGCTGCGTTGTTTCTTTCTGTTCATGGGGCAGGTGTAGAAGCGATCGGGCAGGCAAGAGCATATAAATCAAAAGATTGGGGAACGCTTGTAGCTGCAACTAATCGCAGGCCTCGTGGTTTTAATTGGGAAGATTGGGGAAGGCTTGATGCATTGGAAGTTTTAGAAATTGCGAAACAAAAATTCAAACCTGATCCGCAACATATTTATTTAACCGGTCATTCGATGGGTGGACATGGCACCTGGTTTCTCGGTGCAACTTACCCTGATAAATGGGCTGCAATTGCGCCTTGTTCCGGTTATGCTTCTTTAAAAGATTATGGTTCTGCAGATGGAAGAATTCCTGACAGCAGCAAGCAGCCTGTTGAGCAATTGTTATTAAGAGCAGGCAATCAAAGCGACGTTCCCAGGCTTGCATACAACTACAAACCTTTAGGTGTTTATATTTTGCATGGAGATTCTGATCGTGTAGTGCCGGTAAGATATGCAAGACAAATGCGTACAGTTCTCGCTGATTTTCATCCTGATTTTAATTATTATGAATATCCCGGCGGTGAACATTGGTTTGGTGATCAAAGTGTTGATTGGCCGCACATTTTTGAGTATTTTAAATGGCATAGTATATTGCCTGATTCTGCCGTTAATAATATTGATTTTATCACCTCAAGTCCAGGCATTTCTTCAACGTATCGCTGGGCAACTATTGTGCAGCAGCAACATCCTTTAAAGTATAGTCGCATCATTTTAAAGCGTGATAGAAATTCAAAAACTATTTCGGGGAAAACAGAAAATATTTTGTTACTGCAATTAGCCTTGAGAGAATTTGAGAAGAACACTGATGTATCTATTCAATTAGATAGTTTAAACACAATTCATTATACAACAACATCCGGTAACGATAGTATTTATTTATTGAAAAATAATGATGCATGGAGCGTGACACAAAAGCCGGATGCGAATGAAAAAAATCCCAATCGTTATGGAACTTTTAAAGAAGCTTTTAATCATAACATGATCTTTGTTGTAGGCACAAATGGAAGCAAAGAAGAAAATGAAACAAATCTTAATAAAGCAATTTACGATGCGGAAAGCTGGTATTATCGTGGCAATGGTGCGGTTGACATCATCACAGATGAACAATATTCTCCTGGAAAATATAAAGGCAGAAATGTAATTATTTATGGTAATGCTGATAATAATTCTGCCTGGAATATTTTATTGAAAGATTGCCCGATACAGGTTGCTGCAAATAAAATTACTGTGGATAGTTTGCAGTTTAACGGTGATGACCTCGCTGCCTATTTTGTATGGAAGCAAAAAGATCCTGCATTGCTTACCGGAGTAGTTACTGCGACAGGAGCTAAGGGAATGAAAGCTGCTTATGCCAATCAATATTTTGCAGGCGGCAGCGGCTTTCCGGATTTTATGATCTTCTCAATTGATATGCTGAAAGATGGCAGCAAGGCCGTAAAGATGGCCGGCTTTTTTGATAATCAATGGAAGCTTTCAAAAGAAGATTTTGTTGGGCTGAAGTAAATCAAGAATAGAATATACTTCATTAATTTTTCAAACTATGCGGAAATTATGGACTTGACTTCTATTAATGCGCTTAAAAAAGTTTGTGCTGCCATTTATCCGCTTGAAGAAGAAGTGTGGGAAGAATTCTCTTCTATATGGAAACCATTTTCTGCTAAACGAAAAACTGTTTTAACTGCAGCCGGAGAAACAGAAAAATATTTGTACTTCGTTGTTGAAGGTGTTCAAAGAGCTTACTCTATACATCTGGAAAAAGAAGCTACCATCATGTTTTCTTATCCCTTTTCTTTTTCGGGTAATATTGACTCTTTCCTTTTGCAACAACCATCTATATTTTATTTCGAAACACTTACTCAAAGCAATTTTATCCGTACAACTTTTTACCAGGTTGATGCATTACTAAACCGTTATCCCGATTTTGAAAAGTTTGTACGAATATCATTGTGCCGAACTTTCGCCGGCACTTTGCAAAGAATGATAGAACTGCAGGCATTTTCAGCAGAAGAAAAATTCAGAACATTATTGAAACGAAGTCCGCATGTTTTACAACTGATACCGCATAAATATCTTGCTTCTTACTTGGCCCTTGATGCTACAACTTTCAGTAAATTATTAAGCAGTGTAAGAATTTGAATGATAAAAATCTTGGCGCAGACCAAGATTTGTAATCACAGTTCTTTGCAGTTTTACATCAAAATCAAAACAATGCGTACTTACAACTCAGAACAATTAATAACTGCATTACAAAAGCAAACAGAAGGCTTTCTGGATAAAGCTGTTGCAGAATGGCAAATGTTATCTTCCGTAAAGCTACTTTACCAATCCTCTCCGGAAAAATGGAGTGCTGCACAATGTCTTGAACATTTAAATTCGTATGGTGATTATTATTTACCTGCTATTGAAAATGCTATCTTGAAAGCAAAACAGAAAAACAGTACTGCTTCAAACGAATTTGTGCCGGGGTGGTTTGGAAATTATTTCACAGAATTAATGTTGCCAAAAGAAGATGGAAAGAAAATTAAGAAGATGAAAGCGATGAAAGCTTATTCACCAATCAATGATCTTGATGCTTCTGCAGTAATAAGTAAGTTTATTGATCAGCAGGAAAAGATGCTGCTGTTATTGGAAGAAGCAAGAAAAGTTGATCTTGGTAAAATTCACGTTCCTGTTTCAATTGCAAAATGGCTCAAGCTTAAACTTGGTGATACTTTCCTGTTTGTAATTGCCCATAATTACCGCCATGTGTTACAGGCACAAAAAGCTTTAGAATGCAGTGGTATTAAAACTGTTTTCGTTCCTTCTTTTTCAACGATAAATATCAAGCAGGCCATCGGGTAGGGTTACATGAACCTGTTTTTTTTTCTGGTCTATTTTGTTCAAAGTTTCCTCGTGTAGCGGTATCAATGCTTCTTTGTTTTTGACGGTGATACGAAGTAAA
>JAEZRL010000073.1 GCA_023440945.1 Bacteroidota bacterium | reverse complement strand
TGATTTTCATCAATTTTCAAAATACCAAAATCAACGGCATCTTTTGTATCAACAGGAATAGTGGCGATAGTTATGTCTGCTTCTTTTTGCACATGGTTGTTTATCATGTCGGCAAAATCAATTTGATATAACTGATCCCCGCTTAAAATCAAAACATATTCAAAATCGTTGTTACCAATATGTCGCATTGATTGACGTACAGCATCTGCTGTGCCCTGGTACCAGCTTGGATTATCAGGTGTTTGCTCTGCTGCAAGAATATCAACAAAGCCAGTACTGAATGTGCTGAAATTATACGTGTTCTTAATGTGCTTGTTGAGGGATGCAGAATTAAATTGCGTTAACACAAACATTCGTGGAATATTTGAGTTAATACAATTACTGATGGGAATATCTACTAACCTGTATTTACCTGCAATGGGAACGGCAGGTTTTGAACGGCTTGCGGTAAGCGGATATAATCTTGTACCGGCACCTCCCCCGAGAATTACGGCTACGACTGAATTGGCTAATGAAAACATATTTCTTGTCTTATTTTAGAGATTGATAAAGAGCGATATATTGCTGAACTGCATGTTCCCAACTGTTGTCAATTTTCATCATACGGCCACGCATCCAGTTTAAATGAACTTTGTTTTGATACACTTCAAAAGCCCTGCCAACAGAATAAGTTACATCACCAACACTGGCATGGTCAAAGCGTATTCCCCATCCCTGCCAGTCACCCATATCAACCACCGTATCTTTTAAACCCCCTGTGCTTCTTACTATCGGTACAGTGCCATATTGCATAGAATACATTTGATTTAATCCGCAAGGCTCAACACGGCTCGGCATTAATAAAAAATCTGCACCTGCATACATTTGATGACTTAATGCTTCATTGTAACCAATAACAGCATTATAATTTCCCGGAAAATGAGAGATCAGTTGTGAAAGTTGCCACTCTACATGTGGCTCACCACTTCCTAAAATTAGGAAATTAATGTTACCATTCAGGGTGTACATGGAAGATAAAATTGCATCGGGCAAAATATCCGCAGCCTTCTCTCCCACCAGTCTTCCGATAAAAATGATCAGAGGTTTATCTTCATCCAAACCAAACTGTTCACATAATGCTTTTTTGTTTGCACGCTTGCCTTCTTCAACAGTGGCAATGTTGTATTGTTTAGGGATGAATTTATCTGTTGAAGGATTCCAAACATCTGCATCAATACCATTTAAAATACCGACGCATTTACCTTTTTCATATTCAAACAATGCTTCAAGGCCGTTGGAATTATAACGCAGTTCATCAAGATAACTCCAGCTTACTGTTGTTACTTTATCTGCACATTTAACAGCAGAAGCCAAAGGATTGATGGTGTTATTCCATTCGAGCATTCCTCTTTTCCAGGAATCAAAATCCGGAAGCAAAGTACTTCTGTTCCAACCCATCCAACCCTGGTATTGTGCGTTGTGGATGGTTAGTACAGTTGGAACGGAGAAAAGTTTTGGTGCATAAGCACGGGTATATTTCATCATAAAAGGAACAAGCCCTGCATGATAATCGTGTACATGCACCACATCAGGCTTATGTTCCCAATGACTCAACCAGTTAACAAAAGCAATTTGAAAACCGGTGAAGCGTTCTATGTCGTCATCATAATCATAAATCTTTTCCCTGTCGAGCAGACCGTTGATATCAATAAGATAAAGATCAAAACCAAGCGTATTGTTCTTCTCTTTTATAACGGTGTAATCAAACCACCAGTCGCCCATATTGGTGTTGCCTTTAAAATCAACAAGCCATTCATGTTCATACAAAAATTTTGTACGATACATTGGCATTACCACTTTGGCAACATGTCCAAGTTTAACCTGGTATTTTGGTAAAGCCCCCACTACATCACCTAAACCTCCTGCCTTGGCTACCGGGTAACATTCCGCACTTACGTGTATTATTTCCATGAAAGCATCTATAGGTTAACGAATGGATACCAAATTAGCACTCAAATTGATACACAACAAAAAACATTTAAAATTTTCTGCAATACAAAACTTGATTATTTTACAGCCCTATTTAAAAAACTCTCTATCAAGTTTGCCATGAATCAAACTAACACACCTGTAAAAACTAACGGCGGCGCCCTTGCAACTCTCGTTATTGTATTTTTTTTCTGGGGATTTATTGCAGCAAGCAACAGCATATTTATCCCATTTTGTAAATCTCATTTTTCGCTTACCCAATTTGAATCACAACTTATAGGCTCCGCATTTTATGGAGCTTATTTTATTGGTTCTCTTATTTTGTATCTTGTTTCAAGTGCGCTTGGTTCCGATATATTAAATAAGATCGGTTATAAAAAAGGCATCATCTACGGACTATGGATATCTGTTGTAGGTGCGTTGCTTATTATTCCTTCCGCTAATGCCAATTCTTTTCCTGCTATTTTAGGTTCATTCTTTATCGTTGCACTTGGATTTTCGTTACAACAAACCGCGGCGCAACCTTTCGCCATTGCTTTAGGTGATCCTGCAACCGGTGCACATCGTTTAAATCTTGCAGGTGGTGTAAACTCTTTTGGTACAACATTAGGACCAATCATTGTTAGCTTCTTTTTGTTTGGCAGACCCAATAGTGCAGATGCAAATGAAGTTACGGTTACCAATGTAAATAATTTGTACCTGATCGTTGCCTGTGTATTTGCAGCGGTCGCTTTATTCTTTACATTTTCGAAAAGTTTACCTCATGGTAAGAATGAATCAAAGTTCGAAGGCTCATCTAAAGCTTCTGCTTCTTTGATCACAATGACGTTTGCAATTATTGTTCTTATTATCATTGGACAATTAACGAATGTGGAGAAACTTCCGTTGCTTATCATAACATTGATTGTTGTTATCGGCATTTTATTATACTCAAATCAAAGTGCAGTAAAAAACAGTGCGGGCTGGGGCGCAATGAAATATCCTCAACTTGTGTTTGGTATGCTTGGTATCTTTTTATATGTAGGTGTTGAAGTTACGATTGATAATAATTTCGGCGCTTTGTTGGAGGAGCGTGGTTATATGACTGCAGCAGGCTTGCAACCAGATGAGATATCAAAATATATTTCTTTGTATTGGGGAAGTTTAATGATAGGAAGATGGACCGGGGCAATAAGCGTATTTAATCTTTCGCCTTCAAGTAAACGGATTGCAACAATCATTGTTCCTTTTATTGCTTTTGCTGTTATTTTAGGCGTGAATGTTTTATATGGAAATGATATAGGTGATCTTTATGCCTATGTTATTTGTATCGCTATCATTATTGCTGCATTTTTCTTTGGACAGGAAAAGCCGGCTAAAACCATGCTAACCCTTGCGCTGCTAGGAACCGCTGCGATGCTGATAGGTGTTGCCACAAAAGGAATACTTTCAGTATATGCTATCATGTTTGGTGGCCTTTGCAATTCTATCATGTGGCCCTGTATATTTGCTTTGGGGGTTGGCGGTTTAGGAAAATACACCAGCCAGGGCTCTGCGTTTTTAATTATGATGATCTTAGGCGCAGCAGTTATTCCGCCTTTCCAGGGTTCTATTGGTGATGTTACCGGTGATATGCATATTTCTTATTTAGTTGCGGCCTGTTGTTTTGCAGCACTCGCTTTTCTTGCTGTTAAATTAAGAAGAGTGTTGGCTGCACAGGGACTTGATTTCGATCAGCAAATTGCAGCATCGCATTAATAAAGTTTACATTTTGCTGCGTAGTGGGCAAGGCGTAAAAGTGAGTGACACTACGAAGATGATAGTAGCAATGCAGCTTGTAAAAAAATAAAAACAATAATTATAAAAGTATATGATTCCCGTTTCGCAACAATTGGCAGTTGGAATTGATATTGGAGGAACCAACACTGTTTTTGGTATTGTTGACCATCGTGGTGAAATACATTACCGTGGTGCTATCTCCACCAAAAAATACGATGATGTAAACCTGTACATGAACGAATTATATGAAGCTGTGCAACCCGCCATTGAACAGGTTGGCGGCGTTCAATATATAAAAGGAATCGGCATTGGTGCACCCAATGGGAATTATTATACGGGCACTATTGATTATGCACCAAACCTGCGCTGGACTGGTATTATTCCTCTTGCACAAATGATGACGGATAAATTTAATTTGCCTGCAGCCTTAACCAATGATGCAAACGCCGCAGCAGTTGGTGAAATGATCTATGGTGCTGCAAAAGGCATGAAAGATTTTATCATGATAACACTTGGCACTGGTGTTGGCAGCGGAATTGTTATCAATGGACATATTGTTTTGGGTCATGATGGCTTTGCAGGAGAGTTAGGTCATACCATTATTGTTCCCGGTGGACGCAAACATTATTCTACGGGTGCAGAGGGTTCACTCGAAGCCTATGCTTCTGCTACAGGTGTTCGTTATACCGCGTTGGAATTACTGGAAAAATACCCGGATAAAGACAGTCTTCTACGCAATTATGCAAAAGAAGAAATTGATAGCCGTTTAGTGTATGATTGCGCAATGCAGGGTGATGAAATTTCAAACGAAGTGTACCAGTTTACTGGTAAAATTTTAGGCATGGCATTAGCTAATTTTGTGATGTTCTCTTCTCCTGAAGCTATTATTTTATTTGGTGGTTTATGTAAGGCCGGCGATCTTATTTTAAAACCCACACGTGAACACATGGAAGCAAATGTGCTGCCCATTTTCCGCAATAAAGTAAAACTTATTTACAGC
>JAEZRL010000056.1 GCA_023440945.1 Bacteroidota bacterium | reverse complement strand
GCGCATCGCAGATCAAAGAAATGTTTCCGTGGATTCAAGAAAAGATTTCGTGGATTCAAGAAATGTTTTCCCTGATTCAAAAAATGTTTTCGTGGGTTCAAGAAATGTTTTCCTGCATCAAAGAAAGGGTCTATTGGCACTATTTAAAAAAGTGTGTGAGTAGTTAGAAAATCATACAGGTTGATAGAATGGCTTTGAACACAGTAGAACCGCTGTGCTTTATTCTTCCGGTATCTCCCCTTACCAAACGAAGTCGGCAACTTCGCTTGTTTTATTCCGAAGTTTTAAACTTCGTTTATTGTGTAACGGATGAGATCTTCAGCGCGTTGATGGTTTGGCTATTTTTTCTGAACAATAGTGCGAGCATCAGCATCGCCAAAGGTGCTGTAATTCCCCAGGGAAAACCAAGAAAGAGCAGTTTCTGCGAAAAGGTGGGATAGAAGTAAACAATGGCAATCAAAGGTGTAACAAGGGCATTGGCTAAAAAAGAAATTTTCACCCATTTCTGAAAACCGTGTTTGTCAAATGCAGGCAGAGCCATGAGCATAGCTAAACCCATAAATAGGTATCCTAAAGCATCAAAGTCCCAAAACAAAGAGTGCGGCGTTTGTTCAAAAATGCGAATTTCGTTACCAGTACCTTTTAGCTTCATCGGTATTACTGTTGCCAATTGAACAACATAATTTGCCGTAACAAACACACAGTAAACAATAGAAAAAATAAGGGCGGCATGGCTCCAAAATTTTTTTTCACCTGGTGTTACATAATGCAAAGCAAGCATTTCAAGAACAAAGGGGATAACGATGCAAAGTGAAGTTGCGTAAATTAAAATTTCGTCAAGTGGATGAGGAAGAACACCGGTAACCTGTAGTATCTGCACAATAACATAAGCCGTAGTTGAAATGAAGGCAATAAGTCCTGCCCAAAATCCAACTTTGTTAATTCCCAAATTCACCTTTGCCTTTTTAGAAGTTTACGTTTTATCAAATCAGCAAACTATTTTCACCAGTAGCGTACAAACAAATATATGCGCTACCCTTACTAAGCGAAGTTGTAAACTTCGCTTGTTTTATTCTGAAGTTTTAAACTTCATTTATCGTGTTGCTAAAGCTGAATAAAAGTTACGAATTTTAATATAGATGCCGCGAAGTTGCAAACTTCGCCGGGCAGCCTAAACTTGTCTTTTATTTGGAATCAAACTCTACCATCCATTCAATTCCATATTTATCTCTAAACATACCA
This sequence comes from Bacteroidota bacterium, assembly GCA_023440945.1. Classification (GTDB taxonomy): domain Bacteria; phylum Bacteroidota; class Bacteroidia; order Chitinophagales; family Chitinophagaceae; genus JAEZRL01. The sequence goes on along the minus strand of JAEZRL010000056.1, from coordinate 7,110 downwards.
AAATAAGATCCCCAGGGACTATCGGAAATAGGCATTTCAATTTCTCCCCCTGCTGAAAGTCCGTTAAATAGTTTGTCAGCTTCCTCTTTACTTTCCGCACTAATTACAATTTTACTTCTGTTTTCTCTTTCATTTGTCCGGCCCATACTTTCCGGAACATCATTGGCCATCAACATACTACTCTTACCTATAGGCAAAGCAATGTGCATAATTTTATTTTCTTCTTTTTCTGCCACCGGGAATTCAGCACTTGCAATGTCTTTGAAGCGAATAACTTTTGTGAACTCTCCGCCAAATACTGATTTATAGAAATTGAATGCTTCTTCGGCATTACCATTAAAGTTAACATGAGGATTGATGAGTGCCATAGTTATTAAATTAATTTAAGGTTCAAACGTACTGCTTAACAACAAAATAAACAGGTATAATCGCGTCAAAAAAGAGGTTGATTGCGGCAAAAGTTTCATTGATATCTTATTCTAAAAAAACTCCCTGCCTAAAAACAAAGACAAGGAGTTCTTGAATGCAATTTTGATTTGGGCTTATTGATTTGAAAATTGGGTCATGTCCATATAGCCAAATTCCCATTGATGCCCATCCAGGTCGGCAAAACTGTGTTGATACATCCATCCATGGTCCGCAGGTTCGGCATAAATAGTAGCTCCTAATTTCTTTGCTTTCGCTAAAATTTGTTGAACTTCCTCACGGGAACCTGCATCCAGTGCAATCAAAACTTCGGTAGATTTTTTTGCATCGCTTACTTCCTTCTTGGTAAAGGTTTTAAAATAATCCTCTTTTAAAAGTTGCACAAAAATTGAATCACTAACGATCATGCAGGCTGCTTTCTCATCTGAGAATTGCGGATTGAAACTATAGCCTAATCCATGAAAAAAAGCTTTAGACTTTTCCAGATCCTTTACAGGGAGATTGATAAAAACCTTTGTTGCCATTCTTTTACATTTTTATGTTTAATGAATAATTTATGCAGCAAAGAAAGTCTTCACGATTGGCCTGCTTTTGTCGAAAAATTGGATAAAATGATCCATTTTATTGGGCGCCCTTTTTTCTGAATTCCAGTGGAGAAACACCGGTTGCCTTCCTGAAAAATTTTCCAAAGTTTGCCGGATCAGAGAAGTTCAATTGGTAGGCTATCTCACTAATGTCAAAATCAGTGTACAGGATCAGTGATTTCGATTCCACCAACAACCTTTCTGATATAAAAGACAGGGCATTTTTTCCCGTTACCAATTTTACCGTTTGTGAAAGATGATTGGGTGTTACGGCAAGAAGATCGGCATATTCCTTCACCGTACGTTTATCAATGTAGTGGTTATTTACAAGTTGAATATACCTCGAAAGCAACATTTGCTGAGGCGTTACGAACCGGTTCCCGGCACACCATTCAGAAACAAATTCCTTCAAATGATAAAATAGAGAAAGCAATCGTGTACGGGCTTCCATATGTAAATCTCGGGGATTTGTATGATATGCCTTTAATACCTCTTCAAAATGTGGAGCCAGTTTAAAAGCTGCGCTTTGGTCCATTGTGTAAAGGTTGGTGTGGAGGGGGTGAAAAAAAGGGAACTCCGAATGAAAATCCGGTCTGAAAAAAGAAAAACATTCAGGTTTAAAATAAACGATATAACCTTCCAAAGTTGCATCATGTGAAAAACTGTAAACAAGTCCTGGCGAATGGCAGACCATATACGAATCCGGATTGTTCACCACTTTGTCGTCATATTTGATTTGAATATTCTTTGCATTTACAAACAGTGCAAAAAAGTAAAATGATCTTCTGAAAGGCGGTCGATAAATAGTGACACCTTCCTCCAGTTGATGAAGCCGCAGACAATAAAAAAGAGGATTACTGGTTTTACCTGCATGCGGAAGCGTTTCTAAAAATTCGTTGATCTCGTTGTAATAAGGAAGTGCCGTTATCAATGGGTTTATTTATTTCGTTTTCAACTTTTTGATTGACATGTTTTACGGAATAAAGGTGCTAAAATAAGTGGTAATATCAATATGAACTAAGTTATCCGTAGTCTTCGTTTAAACTACTGTTGGGCCATGTTGTAATGTTTATATTTTCAATTTCACTTTATATTTTAAGGCGACTGCAAAAGAGATAGAAAATAACGGATGTGGGAGAGAATTTCAATTAGTATTTGCTTATGGAAATACTTTTGTTGCGTGCTGTTTTTAGTATTAGAGTTATGAGTATAAGGTTCAGAAATTTCATAGTTGGTCACATGCAATATATTATTTTAAATGGGAGTGTCGTTACATCGTCGGTCTGCATCCTTTATATTTTCCGTACTTTTCTGCTATTTTTTTCTCATAGTCACTTACGTTGAAATCTTCTACGGTGAGAAATTTGTAGTATGCAGCCAGGATAGCACCCGACATTGTGTCCGGATGATCAATACCAAGTTCATTGAAATAGTTTGTAAGTCTTGAGCCCATCCACAATTGCCACGTGTTTCTCAGATACATACCAAAATTGTGGTGGGATTCGGCAAGAAAGTCTTCAGTTTTCGTTCTTCTTATTTGCTCGTTTACAGTATCGGGCAGCATTTTTTCAATTTGAGCAATGCAGTCACTTATGTCAATGGGTATATAGTAACCACGAAGACTATCGGTTGTGTAGCGTACTCTGTCTTCTTTTGCCCATTTGCGCTCCATTTTTTGATAAAAGCTGAGAGTTTGTTCAGTCGGATTTTGTACACCAAGCAACGTTTGCTGAAACGCAAACCAAACCGCACACTGTTGATTGAAAGGATAGCGAATATTGTGGGAAGATAAAAATTGCTTAATTCCTTGGCTTGAGTCACCACCCATTGTCCATTCCGCTACCGTTGTATATGAACCTATATAGGGATACACAATGTAAATTATGCTATCGGCACTTACTTGCTGTATCTTTTGTTTAATTGAGTCAGGACACTCTCTCTTCAAATAGGCAATGGCATCGTTAAGGGTTACCGGAACATACTTATTCTGCCCGTTGGCAGATAAGTGAATCAGTGTTGTTGAAAGAAACAATATAATGAGAGGCTTCATAGTAGCTTGTTTTATTAGAAGATGCAATAGAAGCCTGTTTCCATAATTCCCTATCAAGCGCAAGTATAAGTAGCAAAGGGTTGTGCGGCTGATACTTGTGCCTTCGTTAAAATTTATTCTGTTATTACTAATGGTTCAATCAAGCCTTTCATACCACTATAATCTTTTACTAAGCAAAGTTTGCAACTAACGCACTTATGTTTTTAACTTTTATTCCACCTTTTATTCTACCCGTTCTGTAACAGGGTCGGGTTTTTCTCCAAGAAATTCTACCCATGCTTTTTTTATGCATGGGTAATTCTTTGATGCCTCAACAAGACTCATGAATGCAACAATATTATCTTCAAATCGTTTCGCGAGAGTTGCATTGGTAAGCGTTCCATCAGCATTGAAAGCCTGGTGTGCCATAGCCAGCGAAAACATATCAGGAAAAATTCTTGCTCCCAGGTGTTCTAAGGGAATGCGCAGCGACCAAAGTGCCTTGTTTCCGCCTGCCATTGACGGCGAAGCAGACATTAGCAAACCGTTCCGCTCATTAAAAGGTTGCGGACGAAATCGGGATGTCCAGTCAATTGTATTTTTAATAAGCCCCGGCATTGAGCCATTGTACTCAGGGGATGAAATGATGAACGCATCGTTATCTAAAAGCCGCTTTTTAAATTTCGCGGCTCCGCTTACAATACCGTTTTCCTGTTCCTCATCACCATTGAAAGAAGGACAGTCAAATTCTTTCATGTCTGCATAATCAACCTTTCCCCCGTGTTTTTCAACAGTGGTTGCAGCAAGTTTTGCAAGACGTGTATTGAAAGATTCTTTCCTTAAGGAAACTGAAAAAACAAGTAACCGTAAGGGTTCCTGTCCTTTATTTTTTTGTGTTTGAATATCGGTTGATGTCATGATAAGTTAATTGGGTTATACTAATAATTTAATGAGAAGAAGTATTTATTTCTATCGGTATTCCGCGAACAGGATAGCTGTAATCTTTAATCATGGTTACTGTCAGTAAAATGTAAATGAGACATTGCTTCTTCACCGAAATGAAAATTAAATGTATGACGTATTATCCTGTTTTCTAAAGTTGTTTTTTCCATGATATAAAAATTTTTTGTTCGAACCGTAAAGCAGCAACAACAACGGTTTTAATACCATTGATTCGTTAGCATAAGAATCAGAGAGTGGAGATTGAGAAATAAGCATTAAGCCACTTATGTAATTTCTGTAAATCCTGCATCCCTAATAAAATTGTGCATCATGAAAAGACTAAAATTAACAGCTCTGCTTACGCTATTATTCTTGTTTGGGCAGGGCCAGACAAAAACTTTTATTGATCAGCCTTTTATGGAGGTAACCGGAAGTGCAGACACATTAATAACACCAGATGAGATTTATATAAAAATAAGCATCAGTGAAAAAGATACGAAAGACCGCACTTCCGTTGAAGACCTTGAATTGAAAATGTATAATGCTTTAAAAGCTTTAAGTATTGATGTTGATAAGAATTTAACAACGAGTGACATGGCAAGTAATTTCAAATTTTATCTTTTAAAAAGCAAGGATGTAATGAAATCGAAACAATATATTTTGAAGGTAAACGACGCCGTTACTGCAAGTAAGGTGTTTATTGAATTGGAGAACTTAGGTATTTCCAACACGGCTATCGACAGGGTTGATCATTCAGATCTTGAGGCGATAAAAAATCAAATGCGTACAAAAGCTGTTGAAAATGCAAAGGCAAGGGCTAACGCCTTAACAAAGCCATTGAACCAAACACTTGGCGCTGCCATTTATATTGCAGATAATGAGGCCTATAATACTAATATAAACCAATACAGAGCCAATCTTAATGAAGTTGTAGTTGTTGGTTATGGCGCTCAACGCGGGCTTGCAACCGATTTGCCAAAAATTGACTTTGAGAAGATTAAAGTAGCAACAAATATAAATGTGAAATTCATTCTCAATCCATAGAGCAGGAGGGCTTGCTATGGCTTAGGTCATCGCAGGATCTTGCATTCATTATTATTTGATCCTGCTTTTGTTGTTGTTCTTCACAGCAATGGGATATAAGCCGTTGCGAAGAACATCAACGGAGGCTTAAAAGTCGGACAAAATTCATGCAACCTGTTTTTATTATACGTACATTAGTTTATTGTTCCTAAACGCTGTATTATGAGACGTAGCTTTCATCTTTTTCAAAAACTAACTTTCTTTCACAACACTCTTTATTTTTATAAAAAATATTTTTTGCCAATTACCGGGTTCGGACTTATCGCCGCTTTTGGAAGAGTGGTTCAGCTTGGTGGCTTCGGTGCTATAACGCCTGCTGCAAATGTTGTTTTGGAAGTGATTATTGAATTTGCACGGGTGCTATTATTGTTATATGTGGTAGGATTAGCGAACATACAGCGTGGAGTTAGCAGGATAAAACATTTCTTTGCCCATAAAGAGCGACAAAAGTTGTATTGGAAAACAGCTCTTGCAAATTTTAAAGAACATCGTTTTGCCATCTTCCTGAACTTTCTTGCTTTTCTACTCTTTGCATGGATAATTAATTACCTGATAGACTTACTTGCTTACGAAACCAGCCTTTATCTAAAATTGAAAGAAGGTAATTTATTAGCACAATCAGCTTCAGAATGGACAATCATACTCTTTTTTAAAAATATTTCTGTCATTCCTTTTACGTTGATGTTTGAATCGCTTTTTGTGCTTTGGCTTTTCAACAAAATGAAGAGTCGCCAAACAATTGAACCGGTTTAACATTACAAATTCATCTATACATCGTAAATGCGATGAGGTGAGAAAGTATCTCTCATAAACTCCTATCGCAGTGCATCTTCATCAATAAAGCTAACGAAACCTCTGCTGTATCGAAAGCGTACAAAATCTGTACGGCTTTGTTACAATCGTTATTGCGTGTACATCTTTGCACTGCACTCCCGCACAACCGCAGATCATTTTGTTTAAACCATTTGCATAACATTCGCTCCGTTCACCACTGCAAACGATCCCTTTTAGCATTGGCGGCAACTGCTTTGAAATATTCTATGCAAACGCAACATTATGAACAAGCTTTTAATAATAGCACCGATGCTCTTTGTTAGCATAACTGTTATCGGCCTTCAAAACCGGTTCAACAAAATCTTCACTGCCAGCAAAACTATTAGTGCAGAAATAGATCTTCATATTCAAAGTGATAATAAATATCTGTCATCAGCGTATGATGAAGCCACTGCCCAAATACATATTACAGTAACAAAAATCAGCGGTAGCAAAAGGGTGATTGTGTGGGAAAAAGATTTCAAAAATATGCAGTTGAAGAACTATTCAAACAATTCAAATACAGAGACATTAATGATACCGAATCTTACCCAATTAAAAGAAAAATTAGAAGTAACCTATACAGTTACCTATAACAGTAACGGAAGTGTTTTGCAACTTGCGAACGAAACGGTTATTAATCCGTCAGCAAAGAAAGGTGATCTTGTTATAGAGATATGACATTGTGATTAGATATAAATTCAATTCTAAAATTACTTGTAGAGCTTTTTGATCTTAACCTTATCGCCAACTATCCAGATTATATCGTTCCATTCAAATACGATATCAGAAGATGGATTTAATATTCTTTCACCATCTCGTTCAATTCCTACAACAAGTCCGTGTGTTTTTTCTCTTATACCCGACTGGCGTATAGTTTGTCCTTTTAGTTTTGTATTCTGATCCACCAATATTTTTTCAAGCGAAATTGTTTCGGTATTATCCACTGTATTAAGCTCTTCATCTGTATTGTTATCAAGAAGAGGCCTGAATTTTTGTATCTGTTCATCCGTTCCTATAACTCCTATTTTATCAAATGGAAAAATTATATCGAACCTCGTTGGCGTGTAAATAACTTTATTACCTCTTTCAATAAAAGCGATATTGATACCATAATTCTCCCGCCATTTGAGTTCTTCCAATGAAATACCTGTATAAGCAGAGTTAGCGCTCACTTCAAAATTTACAAGATGCGCATCCCAGGGCGATAATTCCTGTTGTTTGTTGTACAGG
>JAEZRL010000133.1 GCA_023440945.1 Bacteroidota bacterium | reverse complement strand
CCTGATAATAATTTTTTCATCCATTCTTTTAGCATTCATCTTTTCAGTGCTAAAATAAAAATTAATGAATGAATGGCTCGCTCACGCAAAGAAGCTAAGTCTTCAAAAGATGTAAAGCGGATTACCGAAAATGCAATATCTATTTCAATAAACGATCTTTACTGCTTTGCTTCACTTTAATCTTTCAGACATTCTCAATTTCCTTCAATTCTCTTTCTGTTAACGTTGGCCAATAGGCCAGGTAATCTTCTTTGTTTATAACTTCATTTTGAATATGGATATGAGGAGCAATTTTTACAAAAGCTTCCAGCAATGCCTGATACGGCCTGTAACCAGTGAACATAACCCCTTTTTGCTGGTAAGAAATAGTTAGCGTTGGAAAGCGTGTAATGTTACGATAATTAACTTCTGCTATATCTTTTTTAAAAGCCTGGATAGCAGCACCTGATAATAAATCCTGCTCAAACTGCTGAATATTTATATTGCTTTTAAGTGTTTCTGCAACCTGCAGCAACACTTCTTTTTTAGCTATGTTTTGTCCATCCAACATCAACGCTTCACGCAAAGCACGTAGATACAATTCTCCTGTTTTTGCAGATTGTTTTTCTGCACATTTCACCGCTAAACAAGCCGGGTAAGAAGAAGCCGGTGGATCTTTGATCCATATCAGATCATAAAAAGGCATTCCCGAAACGTGATGCGCTTCCATCCATACCGGACCCATTTGAATTGGACGACTAACTGAATTAACTGCATCCTGATAATTCTTCCAGTCAGCAATCATTCCACTCATGCAATAACGATAAGAAATAAAGTCTCGAAATGTATATACTAATTTCCGCCATTGTGATTCAAATGCCCAGCTCCAGCAACAAAGCGGATCGGTATAATAAATAATCTGAACCCGATCCGTTTGCTGAGCTGTTTGTTGTGCTATATTACCTGGTTGTTCTTCCCGCAGAATTTGTGCTTGTTGCATTTTTTTCAGAAGTTGATTGATAAGGATGCCATTCGCCTGAACCCGTTGCACTATTCACCTCTGTGCTTCGTTCTTCGCTTAACTGTTTATTCAGTTCATTTATTACTTCAGGGGTACGTTGTGTGCCTGTAGGCTCAAGCGTTGTTAAACCATTTGTTTGCAAAACATGCATAATCGGATCTTCAATATATTGCCATGTTTCACCAAATTCAGGGCTTTGTCCTTCATTCCATGGACCACGGAAACTATTCCCGTTCGACATATTAAAATACAGATTGCTGTAACGTGAATCACCCTGCAAAACACCCGGAGGGAAATTAGGCTGGATAGTAGCTAACGCGGCCTCAAACATTTGGAAATGCGCAATTTCTCTTGTCATTAAAAAGCGAAGCGTTTCTTTCACATCCGGATCATCGGTAAACTGAAGCAGATATTCATACACCATTTTAGCTCTTGTTTCCGCAGCAATATCAGACCGAAGATCACTTGAAAGGTCACCTTGTACATCACCGTTAATATAAGAGGCTGTCCAAGGTATTCCTTCTGCGTTTGTATAAGCTGGTCCGCCTGCACTGGCAACAAGAAATTCTTTACCAATACCATTATGTATCACTTCTTCCTTCGCTCCTTTTCCTTTAAGCAATTTCATTATCTCAGCATTTTCAACCGCATCTTTTAATTCGCCATTAATGCCTGTTGTAAGCATTTGAATTGTTGCGCCAACTATTTCAAGATGACTAAACTCTTCCGTAGCAATATCCATTAACAAATCGTATTTATCGGGATAAGGATGTTTTGCAGCGAACGATTGGCCAAAATAACGCAGAGCAGCAGCAAGCTCACCATTAGCGCCGCCAAATTGTTCCAATAATAAAGTGGCAAATGCAGGATCCGGTCTTGATACCCTTGCATTGAATTGTAATTCTTTTACATGATAAAACATAGTAACGTGTTTTTATAGATGAAGAATACCAAAAGGTTTCAAAGCACATACCACTTTGAATAACATACACTCCTGTTTTTCGTATTACAACGTGAAGGAATGCTAATGCTTTCATTATCATTCGTGAAAGAAACATTACATATAATTTTCAAGGTGTTTATTCTTTCATCTTTAAAAATAATGCTGCTGATAAAACGGAAGCAATGGGTAATTGAGAACACACTTTATTAGAATTAGTAAGCAGTTCATGAATTTTGTCACCGTTATTTTCATTTTGATGCTGTATTTGCATTTCTTAATCAACTCCGACTTTGAACGAATCCCTTAAGACACCATCTTTGTAGAGCTAAATTTGAATAATTATAAAAGAAGAAGTTATCAAGCATGTTCAGATTAGATAATAAAAACGCTGTAATTACAGGTGGCGGAAGTGGTATTGGTAAAGCCGTTGCTTTGTTGTTTGCTCAACAGGGAGCCAATGTTCAAATAATAGAAGTGAATGAAAAAAACGGAACAGAAACTATTAATGAAATAAAACAAAACAATGGTAATGCGTCGCTTCATTTGTGTGATGTGACCAATCAGCAACAAGTTATTGATGCATTTGATAAGATTGAACGAATAGATATTTTAGTAAATAGTGCAGGCATTTCACATATTGGTAAGGTGGAAACAACAAGTGAAGAAGATTTTGACAGGCTGTTTAAAGTAAATGTAAAAGGTGTTTACAATTGTTTATATGCGTCTATTCCATTGATGAAAAAAAATGGCGGAGGTATTATACTTAATCTTTGTTCTGTTGCGGCACTTACAGGCTTGCAGGATCGTTTTGCTTACTCCATGACGAAAGGTGCAGTTTACTCCATGACCTTATCCGTTGCAAAAGATTATATAAATGATAATATTCGTTGTAACAGCATTTCTCCAGGCCGGGTACATACACCTTTTGTTGATGGATTTTTAGCCAAAAATTATCCGGGAAGAGAACAAGAAATGTTTGAAAAGCTTTCCAAAACCCAACCTATAGGAAGAATGGCAAAACCACTTGAAATTGCACAGTTGATTCTTTACTTATGTTCTGATGAAGCTTCGTTTATCACCGGCACCGACTACCCTATTGACGGCGGATTTTTAAAACTCAATACCTGAAAATATTGGATAATGAAGTGAAGATTATCCATAAATTTCAAAAGAAATACACTATTAAGTTGTGCAGAATAATGAGGCGAACGTATAAGTGAGTGACACAACAAAAGTAATATAGTAGCGTTGCAGCTAAGTACATAAAAACAAAAACAATTTATTTGACGAATGGCTAAAGATGTGAGTAAACTGGATATGGAAAACGAATCAGGTGTGCAGGGACAATATAAAACCTGGTTTCTTGACTATGCTTCCTATGTTATTCTTGAACGTGCCGTGCCTGCTATTGAAGATGGTTTAAAACCCGTGCAGCGTCGTATTCTTCATGCAATGAAGGAAATGGATGATGGGCGTTTTAATAAAGTTGCAAACATCATCGGGCAAAGCATGCAATACCATCCGCATGGTGATGCTTCTATCGGTGATGCTTTGGTGAATATGGGGCAAAAAGATCTGTTAATAGAAACACAGGGCAACTGGGGTGATGTAAGAACAGGTGATGATGCTGCTGCACCAAGATATATTGAAGCACGATTATCAAAGTTTGCTTTGGAAGTTGCATTTAATGCAAAAACAACAGAATGGCAATTGAGTTACGATGGAAGAAAGAACGAACCGGTTACGTTACCAATGAAATTTCCGTTACTGTTAGCACAGGGTGCAGATGGTATTGCAGTAGGATTATCAACAAAAATATTGCCTCATAATTTTTGCGAATTATGCGAAGCATCTGTCAAATATCTAAGAGGAAGAAAGTTTGAATTGTACCCCGATTTTCAAACAGGCGGAATGATAGATGTAACGAATTACAACGAAGGTAAGCGTGGGGGTAAAGTAAGAGTAAGAGCCATTATAGAGGAAGCAGATAAAAAAACACTTTTAATAAAGAGTGTTCCTTATGGTGTTACCACAACATCGTTGATGGAATCAATTGTAAAAGCAAACGACCAGGGAAAGATCAAGATAAAAAAAGTTACAGATGCCACTGCAAAAGATGTGGAGATACAGATAGAGCTGGCGCAGGGAATTTCTCCTGATATAACCATTGATGCTTTATATGCTTTTACGGATTGTGAAGTAAGTATATCGCCAAACGCCTGTGTTATTGTGGATGAAAAGCCACGGTTTCTTGATGTGCATGAGTTATTGAAAATAACGGTTGATAAAACCAAAGAACTGCTAAAGCGTGAGCTTGAAATAAAGCTCGGTGAATTGCAGGATAAATGGCATTATACTTCGCTTGAAAAAATATTCTTCGAAGAAAAAATTTATAAAGAGCTTGAAAAGAAACATGAAACCTGGGATAAGGTTATACAGGCAATTGACAAAGCCTTTGTTCCTTTTAAAAAGAAGCTAAGAAGAGATATTACAAGAGAAGATATTTTAAAGCTAACTGAAAAACCGGTAAGAAGAATTTATCGTTTGGATATTGATGAACTGAATAACCAGATAAAAGGTATTGAAACGGAAATTGACCAGGTGAATTATGATCTTGAACATCTTACTGATTTTGCTGTTGCCTATTTTGAAAACCTGTTGAAGAAATATGGTAAAGGAAGAGAAAGAAAGACAGAGATCAAATTGTTTGATACGATCCAGGCTAAAAATGTTGCTATTGCCAACACAAGATTATATGTAAACCGTGCCGAAGGTTTTATTGGTACAGGTTTAAAACGCGATGAATTTTTATTCGAATGCTCCGATCTTGATGACATCATTGTTTTCACCAAACGGGGATTGATGAAAGTGATTCGTGTGGCAGATAAAACATTTATTGGTAAAGACATTCTTCATGCTGCGGTATTCCAGAAAAATGATGAACGTACTACTTATAACATGATTTATCTTGATGGTGCTTCAGGTATTAGTTATGCCAAGCGTTTTAACGTTACAAGTATTACAAGAGATAAAGAATACGATCTTACAAAAGGCAGCGATAAAAGTAAAGTACATTATTTCACTGCTAATCCAAATGGAGAAGCAGAAGTAGTGAAAATTACGTTGAGCCCAAACAGCACTGCACGTAACAAAGAGTTTGATTTTTATTTTGAGCAACTTGATATTAAAGGTCGTGGAAGCATGGGTAACCAGGTAACAAAATATCCTATTCGAAGTGTAAAGCTCAAAGAAAAAGGCCGTTCTACGCTGGAAGGACGAAAGTTATGGTTTGATGATGTTTATGGCAGGTTAAATACAGAAGAAAAAGGCCAGTACCTCGGTATGTTTGAAGGAGATGAAAAGTTGCTGGTGATCTATAATGATGGTAATTATGAACTGACAGAAACAGAAATGACGCAGCGTTTTGAAGGCGATAAAATTTTACTGATCGAAAAATTTGATCCGGAAAAAATTATCACGGCGGTTTATCTTGATAATGATAAAGGCCAGTATAACATTAAACGTTTCAGGATAGAAACCACAACTTTGAATAATAAGTTTTTCTTTATAAAAGAAGGTGATGGC
>JAEZRL010000485.1 GCA_023440945.1 Bacteroidota bacterium | reverse complement strand
ATCCCAGGGTTTGGTAAGATAATAATCAAGCTTTACCGTATTGATCGCCTTGATAGCTGCATCTGTATCAGAATATGCGGTTAATAAAACTTTCTTTGCATTGTCATAAAAACCCATTGCCTGTGTTAAAAAATCCACGCCTTCTATCTCAGGCATACGCTGGTCTGAAATAAACATTGCCACAGCTTCGCCTTTATTCTTTAACTCAAGCAAACTGTCTAAAATTTCCTTTGCAGAAGAGGTGCTGAGTATTCTATAATCCTGCCTGTATTTATTTTTCAGGTCTCTTGTTATGGCACGTAATACTTGTGCATCATCATCGACAATAAATATAATCGGCTGATCCATTGTAATTCATTTGCTGTATTAAATTGGAAGACAAACTTCAAATTCTGTTGCTCCGGGTTCTGATTTTACTTTCACCGAACCGTTGTGCTGTATCATTATCCGGCTAACAACATCCAATCCCAAACCTGAGCCTTTACCGATTTCTTTTGTTGTAAAAAAAGGCGTAAAAATATTCTCCTGTATCTCTTTTGGAATACCAGGCCCATCATCTTTGATATACACTTTCACAAACCTGGCATCATGCTTTGATGTTATCTCAAGATTGCCTTTGCTGTTTACTTCCATTGCATCAATAGCGTTATCAATAATGTTTGTCCAAACCTGGTTTAGTTCACCGGGAAAGGCTTTTATCTTCGGGACGGAATCATCATAATGTTCAATAATATTAATATTTGCTTTCCGCAGTTTATAGTTCATCATCGTTAAGGTATTGCGTATGCCGTTGTGAATATCCACCATTTGCCTGTCTGCATCTCTATCCATAAAAGTGAAATTTTTAACTGCGCCAACAAGAGCAGATATGCGTTCAGAGGAAGTGCGTATATCATCTGCCATTTTATTCGTAACTAAATAATTACTTACCCATTCAAGCAATATAGGCAATTCTTTGGGAGATGAGCAGCTTTTGAAAACATCAAGTTCATTAGTTGTAAAACCTCTTTCTACCAAACCTTCCGCATCCATATTTTCAAGATCATTATCATCAAGCCAATCTGCAAGATCATCTTCAAGCGTTGCTTTTTGCATCATGTTCAATGTGGAAGGTGGTGTGTTTATTTTATGAATGATAAGCTGACTTATCTTTTCCACTTTTTCCGCTGCAATGTTTAAACCAGCAATGGCTTTAAATAAATGAGGCAACTCGCTTACCTGCTTTTGTAATAATGCTGCAGCACGTGAGATAGCGGCGGCGGGATTATTAAGCTCATGTGCAAGGCCGGCAGAAAGTTTACCAAGTGCAAACATTTTTTCATTCTGTTGTTGGATAGAAGTGAATTCACGTACACGACTAACCATCATGTGTACCATTGCTTCAAACAATTCATAATGATGGCCAATGCCTTCTTTAAGTTTAGCCGCAGAAACTTTAAATACCCACGATTTTTTTAGCGCTTCACAAAATGCAGGTGTAACGGTAGCTCTCGAATAAGGAAGATAACCGGTTGCCTGGCCGGGATCAAGAATACGTAATTCTCTTTGCTTGCCTGCTTGTATAGCACAGATTCGCATCTTACCATCCAGTATGAGATAAGACGTAATTACAGGCTCGCCTACATTAAATGATAACTCACCCTGCTCTACCTCCACGGCTTCACCCTGGTTTATCAGCCATTGCAATTGTTCATCAGGAACAGCGTGAAATTCGGGAACGACTTTCAGGTCCTCTATAGTTGGTGTTTTCATGAAGCAGCATTCATTGTTCAATGATATATGTGTTTAGAAAGATAAAAAATAGTTTTGATTATTATAGATGATAATTTTTGTGGCGAGAGGTTAGAGCATTGTTTGAAAACAGGAGCGTAACAAAAATATTATAAGAATTAGATATTACATTTGAAAGCAACTTTAATACTCCTGAATTTCTTAACACTTAAAAAATAACTATTAGAGTTGAGAATAGCTAAGAAAATAGCTTTTGAAAAGATGTGACAATTAATTATTTCATACATAAAATAAAAATAATCATGTACACAGCTAACCCTGCAAGATATGGTCAAATGGAATATCGCCGTTGCGGCAAAAGTGGAATAAAATTGCCTGCAGTTTCGCTAGGTTTATGGCACAACTTTGGAAGCGTAGATGTTTTTGAGAACGGAAGAAATATTTTACGTCTTGCATTCGATAGTGGCATCACACATTTCGATCTTGCAAATAATTATGGCCCGCTACCAGGCTCTGCAGAAGAGAATTTTGGCAGGATACTCAAAACAGATTTTCGACCTTACAGAGATCAAATGATTATTTCCACAAAAGCAGGCTATTATATGTGGGAAGGGCCGTATGGTGAATGGGGCTCAAAAAAATATCTTGTTTCCAGTTTAGATCAAAGTTTAAAAAGAATGGGTTTGGATTATGTAGATATTTTTTATCATCATCGTCCCGATCCGGAAACCCCCTTGGAAGAAACGATAATAGCTTTAGACCTTATCGTACGACAAGGCAAAGCTTTGTATGCAGGCATATCCAATTACCCTGCAGATCAAGCACAAAAGGCGATAGATATTTTAAAGCAATTGGGAACGCCTTGTTTGATTCATCAACCAAAATATTCAATGCTGGAACGTTGGGTTGAAAATGGATTATTGGATGTTCTGGAAAAAGAAGGCGTTGGTTGCATTCCTTTCTCCCCGCTTGCACAAGGGTTATTAACGAACAAATACCTGAAAGGTATTCCTGCTGATTCACGTGCCGCAAAACCAACAGGTTTTTTACAGGAAAGCCAGGTAACACCGGAAACAATCAACAAAGTAAAACAGTTAAATGAAATAGCGCAACAACGTGGACAAACCTTAGCGCAAATGGCATTAGCATGGATATTGAAAGACCCTAGAATAACTTCTGTTTTGATCGGTGCAAGCAAACCGGAACAACTTGCTGATTCATTGAAATGTCTTGAGAATAAAAATTTTAGTTCAGAAGAATTGAACAAAATAGAAGAGATATTAAAATCTTGATAAGAGGATTTGTCAGGTGTCAGGCAGCTTTAAAAGTGTCTGACACCTATAAAAACAATATATGCAAAGAGAAATAACTTCGTGGTTTAGTCCGGCATTAAATAAAGAAATGCCTGTTGCAGTATACGGTCATTATGGCTTTGCATTACTGATGATACCTACTGCCGCAGCAGATTTTTTAGAATATGAACGTTTTCAGTTAATTGATGCGATTGCTCCATTAATTGATGCAGGAAAATTAAAAGTGTACAGCGTTGATAGCATCAACAAAGAAAGCTGGCTGCAAAATGAAATGCTGGGTGAGCACAAAGCCATTCGTCATAACCAATTCAATGGATATATTGCACATGAAGTTGTTCCTTTTATAAAAAATACAACGAGTAACGATACGCATGTTTTTACTTGCGGTGCTTCTTTTGGTGCTTTACATGCAATGAATATTTTCTTAAAAAAACCTGATATTATCAATGGTGTTATTAGCATGAGTGGCGTATATGATCTTACAGAATATACCAAAGGCTATTGGGATGAACAAGTGTACTTCAATAGTCCTATTCATTATATTCCTAACTTAAACGATCCTTATTATTTGGATAAAATAAAAGCAAGTCATCATATACATATTTACACAGGTAGCGGCGCTTATGAAGATCCAGAAGCAAACAAAAGATTTTCACAGGTTTTATGGGATAAAGGTATCTGGCATGACTTGAGTGTTTGGGGAACCGATATTATGCACGACTGGAGCACCTGGCGTATGATGCTTCCACACATTCTTCATACAAAATTTTAAAACTGATCCACTTATCAATTTTGGCGGGGTTTTTTCTTAAGCTTACAGTAAGTTTATGTTACCGATTAATCTAAAGGAACATAGAGCCATTTAAACAAGTAATATAGTGTTAGTGAGAAGTGAAACAACAGACGGGAGAACTAACTTTTCACTTATGATCTTACACGGTAGGGTAACATAAAAGACTTTAAGCAACTAATATGCCTTTGACAAAAAGAATAATTGTAAAGCGGGTAGTAATAACACTGCTTGTTTTATTTCTACTTTTTATTATAGCGTTAACGGTTCTTCAGCTTTACATTAATAACAACAAAAAAAGCTTCATTAAACTAATAAATGACAAGTTGACTGAAGCTGTTGACGGGCCGGTTCATTTAAGAGATGTTGATGTTGATGTGTGGCGGCATTTTCCCAATGTTGACATTAGTATTCTCGATATAAATATTGAAGATTCTCTTTATAAAAAATCACTTCTACGTGCAGGCAGAGTTGCAACACGTATTAATATTTTAAAGCTTCTTACCAACAAAGTTGATATTCACAACCTCTTTATATCTGATGCAAGAATTCATCTTTTTAAAGATAAAAATGGTTATAGCAATAAATATCTTTTCTCTTTCAACAAAAAAAAGTCTGGCAATAACAATCTTAATATAGACGAGATAGAACTGAACAATACCGCCATTATAACGGAAGATGCAATAAAAGAAAAATGGTTTGGTATTGTCTTCAATTACCTGCATGCAGATATAGGCAACTCAGGTTCCGTAATGGATATTGAGCTGAAAGAAGATGCTGTTATAAGAGGTCTTGGTTTTAATTTACGCAAAGGAGTTTTTCTAAAAGATAAACCTGTAAAGGCAAAATGGAATTTACAATTTAATAAAGAGACAAAAGAATTATCGTTTGATAAAACTAACGTGAATATTGATGGCACTCGCTTTGTTTTGAACGGAAGTTTCTTTTTAAAGGATAGTTCATCTGCTCATTTTAAAATATCGGCTTCAGCTAAACAACTTGAATATGAAAAAGCAAAAGAAATATTTACATCAAATATTCAAAAGAAGATTGGCCTTGTTCATTTAACACAACCCTTTGCCGTTAATGCAACACTTGAAGGGCCGATGGAATATAAAACCATTCCACGTATAAATGTTCAATGGGTTGTTACAGAGAACGAACTTGTAACACCTGTAGCGGATTTTAAAGACTGCAATTTTATTGGCAGTTTTACCAATGAAAAAAACACCGCTTATCCACGAACAGATGATAATTCAGAAATTGTTTTAGCACAATTTACCGGTAATTGGGGCGGTGTTGCTTTAAGTGGAACGAACATTATTGTTACCAATCTTGTGCACCCCATTTTGCAGTTTGATCTTTCTTCCACTACAACACTTCAGGCGCTTGATAACAAATTAGGATTAGAATCGATCAGTTTTTTAGGTGGTAATGCATCTCTTGCGTTACAATATAAGGGACCATTGGTTGCAGATGCTGCTATTCTTTCTTCCGTTAATGGAAAACTCTCCATAAAAGATGGACTTGTGAAATATACGCCACGAAATTTAACTTTCAGCAATGTAAATGGCAACATATTGTTCTCGCAAAGTGATGTACTCATAAAAGGCCTTCGTTGCGATCTTAACACTAATCATTTTAAAGTAGATGTTGCAGGAATAAATATTGCCAATCTTGTAAACAATGATCCGGGTAAAGCAAATATTCTTTGCAAGGTTTATACGCCTGCTCTCAACCTGGATGATTTCTCTGCACTCTTTTCTGAACGCACTAATTATGTAAGAAGAAAAAACAAAGGCACTGCTAAACCAATTATCGTTCTTGATGATGCGTTGGAAAAAGGAACAATGGAAGTTGATGTTACCGCGGCATCAGTGAAAATGAAAAAGTTCAATGCAAAAAATATGAATGCAGTAGTTGTTTTCCGAACAAACGATTGGGAAATACAAAAAGCATCCTTACTACATGCAGATGGAAGGGTAGATCTTACTGCAAAAGTCTCTGAATTGAATCAGCATTATCACCGGGCAAGTATGGTGGTTAATCTGCAACATTTAAATGTAAAAAAATTGTTTTATGCTTTTGATAATTTTGGCCAGGATGCTGTTACTTCGGCCAATCTCGAAGGCACAATTGATTTAAAAGCAAATATTAATGTCGGGCTTGATAACAAAGGAAATCTTATTCCCTATTCGATGGATGGTTATCTTACCTTTTCGTTGAAAAATGGAGCACTTATTAATCACGAGCCTTTGCAACGAATTCAGAAATTTATTTTCAAAAATCGGGATTTAAGTAATGTGCAGTTTGCAGAATTAAAAGATCGCTTTGATATAAAAAACGGAAATCTTTATATACACCGGATGGAAATCGCATCTTCTGTACTGCGTATTTTTGTAATTGGAATTTATAGCCTGAACCCGAAAAATGATGCAACAAATATCAGCATCCAAATTCCTTTAAATAATCTGCGGAAAAGACCTGAAGACTATGTTCCTGAAAAAGAAGGAAACCAGGCAAGCGGAGGTGCAAGCATTTATTTGCGGGCAAGACCAAATAACCAGGGGGAGATAAAAGTTGGTCTTGATGTTTTTAAAAAACTACGCGGAACGGATATCGAAGAAATAATGAAAGATTCACTTCAAAAAAAATAAGTGGTTTTCTTGCAGTCATCTCACAAGAAAAACCACTTTAATATTAATTCAACAACGATTGAACAGAAGTGTACAACTGCTCTTTTGTGAAAGGCTTTTCAAGAAAGAAATCAGCGCCATTTTCTATCGCTACATCTTTTACAGATGCTGAAAAGCCGGACACCATTCCGATCTTCACCGCAGGATAATTTTTTCTGATATAAGTAATAAAATCAACACCGAAACCATCGGGAAGTTTATTATCAAGAATAACAACGGAGGGTTGTTCCTGTTGCAAGAATGCTTGTGCAGCAGAAATACTTTTAACATGTTCGAGATTCATTTCTTTTCCATTGAGCATAATGTTCATCAATAAACACATATCACCTTCATCTTCGATGATAAGAACTTTCTTTGCCTTGTTTGATTGCAGTGTAGTTTGTGACATTTTTTTAGTTTTTATTTTTATTTTTTTTTGTTTCTCCTCTTATAGCAATTGTTTTACCAAATTTTTCTTGTTCCCTTAAATAGCATCAGAAAACATTTTCTGCGCTAACTCCTTATCATGATCATAAATATCATCTCTGAAATTTATCTTGCCACTATTATCAACCCAGGCGGTGTAATAAGTTATCATAACTGGAACTCGATTTTTTAAATTCACTGTTTGCGGCTCAGTTTGATTCATTGCTTCTTCAATTTTTTCAGGTGTCCATTCTGGATTATCTTTTAGAAGATAGTTTGCGAGTTTAACAGGATCGCTTAACCTGATACAACCGTGACTAAAAGCTCTTTTATCATTATTGAATAAACTTTTTGCATTCGTGTCGTGCAAATAAATATTGAAGCTGTTAGGGAACAAAAATTTTACTCTGCCTAATGAATTATCAGGTCCTGGTTTTTGCCGTATAGATGGAACACTATCATCATCATCCGTTCCTGTTTCTTCCATGTTATGTTCCTCGAGATAAAAAGGATCTGCTTCGAGTTTTGGAAGTATTTCTTGTTTTACAATACTTTCAGGAACATTCCAGTACGGGCTGAAAACAATTTGGTTCATATTACCGGAAAAAATGGTGGTGTTATGCCCTTCTTTACCAACAACGACAGGCATGCTGAAAGCTACTTTTTTTCCTTCATATACATGCAACATAAATTCAGGAATATTTACAACAATTAATTTCCCATTTGGTGCTGTTGGCATCCAACGCATACGATCCATGTTTATTAAAAGTTGTTCTATTCTGTTTTCAACAGGCACATTTAAGTCTTTTACCAATTGTGCAGTTATAACACCATCCGGTTTATAACCATATCGCTTTTGAATGGATTGAACGCCGTTAAATAATGTATCACCAAACACATCACTTGAATCACTTGCAGGCATATCACCCGTAATCGATAATCGTTTTTTTATTAGTACTATTTCCGGCGCTTTTGCTCCTTTCTTTAAAGATTTTTTTTCAATCTCAACCTGTGGCCATCCGCCATTTTTCGCGATCTGGAAATAATTCTTCAACTGTTCTTTTAGTAACCGGTATGCTTCATTTGATTGCTCTATGTATTCATCATCACCTTGTATTTTTTCATTTAATAAAGAATCTGCCGCCGCCATTATAGTTTCCTTTTTCTTGGGCATTAACCCTTCAATTTGCATACGACTTAAATAACCTGTTTCGTAATGATGCAGCATATATTTCATAAAATGCGCTGTAAGTGTAAGCTCGGTATTTGCATAATTGCTATTGTTTGCACCGATGGTTAAACTATCTTCTGCAACAATGGCGTTCATTCTTTTTTCAAGTTTTTTATCGTGCAGCGAACTGTCCTTATCATAGGTTGTAACATACTGATGCAAATTCCAGAATGCCCTGGCCTGCTCCGTTAAACCATCAGTACTAAACCATGCATATTGGTAGTTACGTGAATTGTAAAAACTACGCATAGGGTAAGCAATGGAATCAGTGATATGGTTTTCCGCAATAAATTTTTCCATTTGCATACTATCAAGAAAAATATCAGAATATGAATTTGCTTTGGTTATGCTGAGGTCTCTTTTACTGATGGATTTAGCGTTATCTACTTTGATGTCCTTCTCTTCATTTTTACAAGAAGCCACAATGCTGCAAAGAATTGCAGCGTACAAGATTATTTTCTTCATGGATGTGATTAAAGCAAATGGTGTGCCGCCGGATCATAATTATTCAAGGCCTATTTGTTAAGAAGATGTTCAAATAAAACTTAGTTTATAGCGAATAATTTATATAAAACTTTCTCTTAATTTATTACTTCTTTTCGGCCTTTATTATACCATTATTTTTGCAGAAAGAAATATATGGTTGATAAGATTGCTTATAATAAAATAATTAAAAGAATATATGATAAAAATGTTACGCTTGTTGCTGTAAGTAAAACAAAGCCTGCAGAAGATATCCGTGAATTATATACCATGGGGCAGAGAGATTTTGGGGAGAATTATGTACAGGAATTAACGGAGAAACAACAATCGCTACCAACGGATATTCGCTGGCATTTTATTGGCCATTTGCAAGGTAATAAAGTAAAGTTTATTGCACCTTTTGTTCATCTTATTCACGGCATCGATAGTTTTAAATTATTAAAGGAAGTAAATAAGCAGGCTGCAAAACACAATCGTATTATTGATTGCTTATTGCAGATTCATATTGCGCAGGAAGAAACAAAATTTGGTTTTGACGAGAATGAGCTTCGATCTGTTACAGAAAAAATAACAGAAGAAGAAAGCATACTTAAAAATATTAAAGTTGCAGGTTTGATGGGCATGGCCTCTTTTACAAATGATATGAATAAAGTGCGGAATGAATTCAAATATCTTCGCTCTCTTTTTGATAAATACAAATCTTATCAAACCAACAACTTCAATATGCAAATTCTTTCTATGGGCATGAGCAGTGATTATGCTATTGCTGTAGAAGAAGGCAGCAATATAGTTCGCATTGGAAGTTTATTATTTGGCGCAAGGGTGTATAATAATTAATTGAATAGAATTACCGAACGTACAAGTGAGTGACACAACATGCGATGCCATAAGTACTGCGGCCGACAACAAAAAAATCATCTCTTTATAGAAAGCTTTCCCAATTTTTCCAATGCAAAAAAGATGGTTGTAACATGCATTGCCTGGATGATTTCGTTATTTAAAACCATTCGTATAAGTTCGTTTAACGGAACGATCATTACTTCAAGTTCTTCGTGTTCATCTAGTTTTTGTTCCTGCACTTTTTTCCCACCTGTTAATAGAAACATGTGCATCCAATTAGCATTGGTAGAAGGGTTTGGTGAGGTGTCGCCCAAATAAATCGCTTCTTTAAAAGCATAACCTGTTTCTTCGAGCAGTTCTCGCCGTATAGCTTCTTCATAATTTTTATCGGTTGCATCAACACATCCTCCGGGAATTTCGATACTTACCACTTCTGCTGCATGACGATATTGCCTTACAAGAAGAACATCTTCATTCTCTGTTAATGCAAGCGCCGTAACCCATTCTGGGTATTCAATAACATAATAATTCTCAACAATGCTTCCATCGGGCTTCAAACATTTGTCACGTCTTGCTTTCAGCCATACTGCATTGTATAAATATTCACTTGAAAGTGTTTTCCATTTCAACTGTTCGTCAGTTTTCATCTGATATCTTTTATTACTTATAAACGAGTTTCATTACCATTTTTCTCTTTCACGCAAAGCTAAGATATGATTTACATGATGTTTTCCATGCCAGGCATACATGCCAAGCAAATACCATAAACTCATTTCAATTTTATGTTCAGGATGAAACACCGTTCTTTCCCATTCATCATCTCGAAGATCATTTAAAGTTGCAACCCATCGCTGATGCAATGCATGCAACAGCGTTAACGATACATTTATCGGCACTATATCAATATCATTCAGTTTTGCCCATTCTTTTTCTTCATAAGGTCGTATTGATGGATTATTTTCTGTCAACCCCAACTTAAAACGTACATATGCATTAATATGACTATCCGCCACATGATGCACCAATTGTTTTACTGTCCACCCACCTTCGCGGTAAGGTGTTTCCAATTGTGCTGCATCAAGATTTTGCACAGCTAATTCAATGTCTGATGGAAGAAATTTTAAATCGAGCAACCATTTTTCTTTTTGTTGTTGCGAGAAAGGCTGTGGCACATATTTACCGATAGGATAACGAAGATCATCACTCATAAAAAAATAAGTTTTGGTAAAGCGAAGATAGCCATCGTGAATGGTCAACGGCAAATGGTCAATGGATATAATTTGGAATGAAAAAAACAAAAGTCAATTGTGTTTTATTGTCCGGCCTTCCCTCCGTAAGTGGAGGAAGCGTGGTGAGATTTTTTTCACCGACGCGACACCGCTATTCACCGGCCTCTGAACCTGTTATCGCCTAAACACTATTTTCAACGCTTGTTATACAATATAAGTTTGTGTCATAATTATTTAAACATGGAAGACAATCAAAAAAGATATACTGATATGAACAGTAACCCCATAAGAAACAACAATCGCATTATAGCCGGGTTATTTTTATTGGCAGTGGGTGGTTTGCTAATGGCAAAGAACATGGGCGTTTTAATTCCAGACTGGATATTCTCCTGGCAAATGCTTTTAATTACCATAGGTGTTTTCAATGCCATTGCCCATCGTTTCAGAAACAACTTGTGGTTAATTCTTATTATCGTAGGTGGTGTTGGTTTGGCAGATAAATTTGACCCGACACTTAATTTGCACAGACTTATCTGGCCGCTTGTTATCATCCTCATTGGTCTTGTATTTATTCTTCGTCCCAAACGCCGTCATCGTTTCGACCGCCATTACTGGGAAGAAGAATGGAAACGCAAAAGAGGTCTTGATACAAATGCTGCCAACAGAGGTTGTTTTACAACAGAAGAAAATGGCGAATTTATAGAATCAACCTCCGTTTTCTCCGGTACCAAAAAAATTGTCCTTTCAAAAAATTTCAAAGGCGGCGATATAACCTGCTTCATGGGTGGTGCAGAAATAGACCTAACACAGGCAGACATGCAAACACCTGCAACGCTTGATGTTACAGCAGTTTTTGGCGGCGCAAAAATCTTCGTTCCTTCTAACTGGAACATAAAAAATAAAATAACGCCTGTGTTTGGCGGTGTGGATGATAAAAGAACTTTCAACAATGCAAATGTTGATCCTTCTAAAGAGCTTGTTCTCGAAGGTGCGGTGGTTTTTGGCGGCGTGGAGATACGCAATTATTAATTTTTAACCTTCTTAAATATCTTTTTTATGTGGCAAACTGTAATACTACTATTTAGCTTGTGTTGTGTCACTCACTTGTACGTTCATAACGCTATTCGGCAAGAAGCAACACCAAAACAAATATCAAACATAACAACAAAAAAACAGGCACTGAAGAGGTTTTATACTTCACCTAACAACATCATTTCTTATCTACTGATAAAAGAATAAGGTGTTGAAGTGAGTGACACAACCAAAGCTTAATGTATATTCTTCAGTTGGTTTCATAAAAAACTATAACCTACTCAAAAATCACTTCAATATGAACTGGTATCTTGCAAAACTGGTATATCAAATAATTTGTGGCGATGGTGCACATACGCCGCAATTTGATGAGCAACTGCGTTTGATACACGCTTTTGATGAACTGCATGCTTTTCAAAAAGCACGTACAATCGGCAATCGTGAAGAAGAAGTTTTTTATAATGCAAAAGAAAAACTTGTTCAGTGGAAATTTGTAGATGTTTGTGAACTGCATAAACTGGACGAACTGAGTGATGGCGCTGAATTATATTCACGCATTAACGAAGAAGATGATGCAGATGTTTACAGCAAAATTGTAAAACTAAAAGCTTCACATTTGCTGGAGCAAAGTACCAATCAATGTTTTCAACCTAACTTATACAATTGAACCGGTATTCATTATCCAACAGAAGTTTTTTGATCGCTTTTGCAAGCTGGTGGACAGTTTGGACGGCGCTTCATTGCCTGGTATTATTGTATTATAATATTGAATTTTCAAATGCCCTGGTTGATAGTGTTGTGAGTAATATTCTTATTTCAGCCTGCTGCATTCTCATCAACAACAACCTGAGTTATTATTTACCACGTTATGAAAAATATTGGTACATACTCATCATAAGTCTTTGCTTAACCTTCATCGCTGTATTCATACCAAAATATGTTTTGCTGTTGTTATTTAATAATGATACAGTATATAAAAACCTGTTGCAGCA
Organism: Bacteroidota bacterium; assembly: GCA_023440945.1. Lineage (GTDB taxonomy): Bacteria > Bacteroidota > Bacteroidia > Chitinophagales > Chitinophagaceae > JAEZRL01. The sequence goes on along the minus strand of JAEZRL010000485.1, from coordinate 3,949 downwards.
ATCTGTCATCATACGTTTTGCAATAAGCTTTTTACTAATCGGTTGCATGGGATTAATGAGCATGTTGTGGCATACATTACAGGAACAAAAAGAAACAGAACAACGCCAGCAGGAAGCAGAGAAAATGACAAAAGAAGCAGAACTTTTTAAGCTGCGTCAACAACTGCAACCACATTTTTTGTTTAACAGTCTAAACTCTATCAGTGCATTGATCGGTTCAAAGCCAGAGCAAGCAAGGCACATGATCTACCAACTTTCTGATTTTCTTCGAGGCACTTTAAAACGGGAAGAACATCAGTGGAACAGTTTAAAAGAAGAGCTGCAATATTTATGGCTATACCTTGATATTGAAAAAGTTCGTTTCGGTCATCGCCTTAAAACGAAAGTAGAATGCGCAGAGGAAGCACAGGAACTAAAACTTCCATCTCTGTTATTACAACCAATAGTGGAAAATGCAATCAAATTTGGTTTGTATGATACAATAGATGATGTTGAAATAACTATAGATGCATTGGTTGGTAACGGCGATTTGGTGATTGAAGTAAAAAATCCTTTTGACGCAGAAACAGCTCAGCCTTTATCAGGAACGGGTTTCGGACTTGCATCGGTAAAACGAAGATTATATCTTTTGTTTGGAAGACATGATCTTTTGAAGACGGAAGCTAAGGATGATATTTTTACCATCAAGGTAACTATTCCGCAAATTGTTTCTCAACCGGTAAACATATAATCCCATATCAGGTATTTAAACTTTTCAACACCTAGAAATAAAAATGCAAGAAACATCTATCCTTAAAAACAATAAAAAAATCTCGAGATGAAAGTTATCATAATAGACGACGAGCCTTTGGCGAGAAGTATTATAACTGAATACCTTCAATCATACCCGGAAATTGAAGTAGCAGAAGAATGCGGCAACGGCTTTGAAGGTTTGAAAGCCATCCAGCAACATCAGCCGGATCTTATTTTCCTAGATATTCAAATGCCTAAGATAAATGGTTTTGAAATGCTTGAACTGATTGAACAGCCACCAGCCGTTATCTTCACAACAGCATTTGAAGAATATGCACTTAAAGCATTTGAAGCACATGCAGTAGATTATTTATTAAAACCATTCAACAAAGAACGCTTTGATAAAGCGCTACAAAAATGGTTGCAGTTATACCGTTCGAAAAATATGCAACCGCAACAAGAGCAGACAAAAGCTTTGCTTGAAACTGCATCCGAATCTCCTTCACAGAGCAATCGTGTTGTAGTAAAAGATGGCAATAAAATAAAGATTATTCCATTACAGCAAATTCAGTATTTGGAAGCTGCAGATGATTATGTAAAAATTCATACACCGGATGGCGCTTTTCTAAAAAACAAAACAATGGCGCATTTTGAAAAGCTGTTGCAGGCACATCAATATATTCGCATACATCGCTCTTACATTGTAAACGTGCAACTGATAAGCCGCATTGATCCTTATGAAAAAGATAGCCATTTGGTATTATTAACCACCGGCGTTCGGTTGCCTGTAAGCAAAACCGGTTATGCAAAACTGAAAGAAGTATTGGGCATTTAAACATAAAAAGGAAGCCATTTTTGCGGCTTCCTTAAAAGGGTGTAAGAGTATAAAATAGACTTTACATTTTCGTTTTTACTGCGTCTGCTATAATAGCATTCATACCATTTCTTTCACTAACAGTTCCGGAAACAGTAACTTGTTCACCTGCATGTTTTTTTGCTTCTGCATAAGCATCAGGTTTGTCATGATTTTCAACAAGTAAATACACTTTGTTATCACTTGTAAGAATACCCATAGGTGAGCCACCTTTAATGCATCCTGCTGCACATTCTTTATGTCCGTCGCCATGAGCACCCGATTTCATATAACAAGCCATATCCAAAACTTCACCTGTAATAGCCGAAGATGTTTGTTGTGCATGAGAAGATAAAGAGATTAGAGCAAATGCTGCAACCATGGATGATGCGAGCTTTTTAAAACTAATGTTGATCATAAATTGGCAGTTTAAATGTTAGAGACTGTAATAAAATTAAGCTTTTATTTTATTCAGTGGTAAATATTTAGGTGACCGGCACCTTTACTACTATTGAGCTTTGTTGTGTCACTCACTTCAACGACTTGTTCTTTCCTCAGTATGTATAGTGAACCTGCTTTAGATGCCAGGCACTTTCAAGTGTCAGGCATCTAAAGCTTCATTTCATTTCAATAAAATAAATCTGCAATTTCGTTTTATAATACAACACGTATGGCTTCAAGTAAACTCTTTGTAAAAAACATGGTTTGCCACCGCTGCGTATTAGCAGTAGAAGATATTTTGCAAAAAATATCTGTACCTTATGAAAAAGTAATACCCGGAGAAATTTATCTTGATAAAGATATCTCAAACGACCAGAAAGAAAATTTGAGAACAGAATTCTTCAATATTGGCCTTGAACTCATTGATAACCGCATCAGCGGTTTGATAGAAAAAGTAAAACAACTTGTAATGTCAAAAGCACGAAACGAGGTGAATGAAAAAGAAGCAAAGATGAAACTATCCAATTACCTCAGCTCACATCTGCACCACGATTATAGCTATCTCAGCAATCTTTTCTCTTCAGTAGAAGGACGAACCATCGAAAACTATTTCATAGAACAACGTATTGAGAAAGCAAAGGAACTGCTTGTTTACGGGCAGTTATCTCTATCCCAAATCGCCTTTGAACTTGAATACAGCAGCGTAGCACATCTTTCGAGCCAGTTTAAAAAGATAACCGGATTAACTCCTTCACATTTTAAAACAATAGGCAGCACCAAACGAAAAACGCTTGACAGCATTTAACAAAAATTGTATAAACCATATCCAAAGTTGTGTAACATACAGGCAACAGGTTGCTTCTACTTTTGTGTTACAAACAATAAAACAAATTATATGAAAACACAAAATGCATCCATCGGAAAAGTTCAAAACATTACTACAAGAAATGCAAAATGCAATTGCGAAATCTGTACCTGCGAAACATGTAACTGTGGCAGCTCCTGTTACTGCAGTGCCTGCAATTGCGGAAGTAGCTGTAATTGCTAAAATATTTTTTAATTGAACTTGTAAAATAGAAAAGCCACTATAAAAAAAGTGGCTTTTTCTGTTTCAAAATTTTTTACAAAATCAAACAAAGCTATCACTCTCCCTGTACGCTTGTATCAAACGCTGTTCACCTTCTTTACCGGGTTGGGAAATACCATGCTCCATCCCCAACACACCTTTGTAACCCTTATCATAAACATGCTTGAAAATATTTTTATAATTTATTTCGCCTGTTGTGGGCTCATTTCTTCCAGGGTTATCCCCTATCTGTATATAAGCAATCTCATCCCATGCAGCATTCATGTTATTAATAATATTACCCTCATTTTTTTGCATGTGATATATATCAAAAAGAATTTTACATGAAGGACTATTTACTGCTTTGCATATCTCGTATGTTTGATCGGAAGTACGCAAAAATAGGTCCGGTGTATCGCTCAAAGGTTCGAGCACCATCACTAAACCTTGCGGTTCAAGAATTTCTGCACCACGACGTAAAGCTTCTATCACATTCCCCGTTTGAATTCCAATATTCAACGAACGGTGAAAATCACCAGGTACAACGGTTGCCCACTTTGCATTTACACGCTTTGCTGTTTCCACTGCGTTGCGACAACCTTTAAGAAAAATATCAATATACTCCTGTTTTCCTGCTGCCAAAGTGTTTGCACCATTACCACCTTTATCCACTACAAATACACCCATCGTCATCCCAAGCTTTGCAAGCGTATCGCCTATCTTTTTTTGTTCATCTGCAGAGCGGCCCATCATGCCGTTATCTTCAATTGCACGGAAACCATTATCATAAGCAAATTTTATCTGATCAATAAAATTGTTTCCGGCAAGATTTTTAAACATGCCATCATGAATAGCGT
>JAEZRL010000479.1 GCA_023440945.1 Bacteroidota bacterium | reverse complement strand
GAACGGATGGGCTGTATATCATCCGTTCTTGATTTTTCTTTGTTACTTTCTTTGCATCAAGGCAAAGAAAGTAAAAGGTGATGAACTACAAGATGTTCGTAAAAAGTTACAAGTTATACTCAACAGTCACTCATTCGGCTAACTGCAGTAAATCCCAATGATATATGCGTGGCTAACTTCACAAATTCGGCATTATTACTGCACAAAGTTTGCAATAGTTGCCATGTGCAGATACCATTGCAAAAACGCGTTCAGGATAACAGAACGTTTGTTGAATATATAAACAGTTTAACGAAACAAAAAATCCATAAAAAAGAAATTCGGCATATTATTCTATAATAAAATAACTTTTACATTTATACCTTATCCTTAAATATTTACACACGTGGAATCAGGTAATATCAAAACAAAAGGGTTGGCTAAAGCACCTACGGGTATCACAGGTTTAGATGAAATAACAGGCGGAGGGCTTCCTGCCGGAAGGCCTACCTTGGTATGTGGCAGTGCGGGATCAGGAAAGACGCTGTTTGCAATGGAGTTCATCGTAAACGGAGCAACAAAATTTAATGAGCCGGGGGTATTTATGGCTTTTGAAGAAAAAGCGGAAGAGCTGAGTACAAATGTTGCGTCATTGGGTTTTGACCTTCATAAGCTGCAGGAAGAAAAGAAACTAAGGCTGGATTATGTTCACATTGATAAAAGTGAGATAGAGGAAACGGGGGAATACGATCTCAGTGGTCTTTTTATACGGCTCAATTATGCTATTGACAGTATAGGTGCAAAACGGGTAGTACTTGATACCATTGAAAATCTTTTTGGCGGGTTAACAAACCAGGCGATTTTAAGAGCGGAATTGCGAAGGCTTTTTCAATGGCTGAAAGACAAAGGTGTAACCGCCGTTATTACGGGTGAAAAAGGTAACGGCACGCTTACACGTCACGGCCTCGAAGAGTATGTTAGCGATTGCGTAATACTCCTGGATCACCGGGTAGAAAACCAGATATCTACCCGCAGGCTCAGGATCATAAAATACCGCGGATCTGCACACGGCACCAATGAATACCCTTTCCTGATAGATGAGGATGGTTTATCTGTTTTGCCGGTCACCTCTCTTCAATTAGATAAAGAAGTTTCTTCGGAAAGGATTTCTTCAGGCATACCGGCATTGGATAAGATGCTGGGAGGAGGTTTTTATAAAGGCAGCAGTATCCTGGTTTCGGGCACTGCAGGTACAGGTAAAACGAGCATAGCTATAAGCTTTGCGGATGCCGCCTGCCGCCGTAATCAAAGTTGCCTTTACTGCGCTTTTGAAGAGTCTCCCAAACACATTATACGCAATGCGGCCTCGATAGGAGTTAACCTGGAAGAACATGTAAAAAATGGTTTATTACACTTTCATTCTTCACGACCTACGCTCTATGGTCTTGAAATGCACCTTGTACAAATATATAAGCTGATAAAGGAACATAAACCCGAGGTTGTAATACTTGACCCTATTACCAATTTAACAACGGTGGGCAGTGTAAGCCAGGTAAAAACCATATTGATAAGACTGATTGATTTTTTACAGACCGAACTTATTACGGTGATGTTTACTGCCTTAACGCTGAACAACGTGATGAACGATCAAACGGATGAAGGTGTATCCTCCCTGGTAGATGCCTGGTTGCTGGTGCGGGATGTGGAATTGGGGGGCGAAAGAAACAAAGGGATGTATATTATGAAATCGCGGGGCATGAAACACAGTAATCAAATAAGGGAATTTGTTATTACAGATAACGGCTTAGACCTTGTTGACGTTTTTTTAAGCGAAAATGGCATACTGATTGGTTCTGCAAGAGAAGCAGAGCAATTAAAAGAACAAACAGGAGAATTGTTGCGGGATTACCGGCTGAATGTGAAAGACCGGGAGATATTGAGAAGGCGGAAAGTATTGGAGTCTGAAATAGCCAGGTTGCAAACAGAATTTGAATCAACAGAAGAAGAGCTGAACACTATCTATAAAGAAGATGAGCTTAAAAAGCAGATTGCGCGGAACAACAGGGAAGAAATGACGAGAATAAGAAGTGGTAACCAGGATGATACTAAAAACAACATCGAATAAATTATGGAATTGGCGGAAACATGGGAATTAAGGTTATATGTAGCAGGGCAAACACCAAAGTCAACTACCGCACTTAATAATCTTAAAAGATATTGCGAAACACATTTAAAGGGAAAGTACAAGATTGAAGTAATAGACCTGCTTGTACGGCCACAACTAGCAGAAGGAGACCAGATTTTTGCGGTTCCAACGCTTGTAAGAAAAGTTCCGGAGCCTATCAGGAAGATTATTGGAGATCTTTCGAATGAGGAGAAAGTACTTGTAGGTTTAAATATCCGTCCCACAAAACAATAGCATGAGGAATTACAATGAAAGCCAGAATGATTATGAGGAAAAGGAAATATCCATATATGTTCTCAAGTTGTTTGTTACTGGGGTGGCACCTAATTCCGTACGTGCGATCACTAATATAAAACATATTTGTGAAACACATCTTAACGGAAAATATGAATTAGAAATAATTGATATTCACCAGCAACCTGCATTAGCAAAAACGGAACAATTGATCGCTCTGCCCTTACTGATAAAAAAGCTCCCCTTACCCGAGAGGAGATTGGTTGGTGATATGTCTGATACGGATAAGGTACTCAAAGAACTTGGATTGTAAATACGGCCCGATGAAACAACAAGCGAAAACATATGAAGAACTTATAGAAGAAGTACATACCCTGCAAAGACAACTGGATGAAGCAAATGAAACAATTTATGCGATTCGTACAGGACAAATTGATGCGCTTATTGTTCAGGAGCCACACGGGCATCAATTATATACGCTAAAAACTGCAGACCAGACGTACCGTGTATTTATCGAAAAGATGAATGAGGGTGCTGTTACCCTTAATAAGAACGAGATGATCGTGTATGCAAATAGTCGTTTCGCTTCTATTGTAAATAGGCCCCTCACAAAAGTAACAGGATTGCCTTTTAATACTTTTATTCCCGAAGCCTGTAAAGCAGACTATAATGCACTCATTGAAAAAGGATTGCAAACGGAAAGCAAAGGAGAAATTTATTTTTATGATGAGAAAAATAAACCTGTTCCCTATCTATTGTCTGTAACAACACTTGAGCTGGATGAAGGCTCTGCATTAAGTGTAATACTTACAGATCTCAGTTCACAGAAAGAAACTGAAAAGCAGTTAAAAAAGCAGAATAAAGCGCTTAAAGAAGCGCAGCTGACAGCAACAAGACTGAATAATGAATTAGAAGACAAGGTAAAAGAAAGAACAAAAGACCTTTTGATAAGCAGGGAATATTTCTCTTTCCTTGCAGACAATATACCTGTTATCGTATGGACGTCTGAACCAAACGGCACTATAAGCTACTGCAACCGGCGGTGGTATAATTACACCGGGTTAACATTTGAGGAAACAAAGGTTGTGGGATGGCAATACCTTATACATCCGGAGGGGCAAGCCAGGGTTCTGGATGAATGGACTACCTGCGTTAAAACAGGTGTACGGTTTGAAACAGAAGTACGAATTAAAAGAGGTGATGATAACCTTTACCGTTGGCATCTTGCTCAAGCCCTTCCTTTTAAAGACAGCCAGGGGAATATTACAATATGGATCGGTACGCTGACGGATATTGAAGATCAGAAAAGAGCCATGCAGAAAAAAGATGAGTTTATCAGTATAGCAAGTCATGAACTGAAAACTCCTTTAACAAGTTTGAAGGGATATATGCAACTCGTTGAATCGCATAAAAACGAAATTCCCCACCTCCTTCATTCTTTTCTTATAAAGGCCGAACGTTCCGTAAAGAAGCTGGATCACCTGATTGCTGATCTTTTGGATGTAAGTAAAATACAGGCAGGTAAGTTAGAGTTTGATAAAACAATAATAAACATCGAAGAGTTAGTAAATGAATGCGTAGAAAATGCCTCGCAGATGTACCCCTCTTTCACTATAGTAAAGAGACAGGTAAAAAAAGTGTTGATTAAAGGTAACTTTGAGCGCCTTGAGCAGGTGATGATGAACCTTCTAAATAATGCTGTAAAATATTCATCCGCCAACAAAGAAATTATTGTAAGTACAACCGAAACGGAAGGTCATATAACGGTATCGGTTACGGATTTTGGCCTTGGCTTATCACTGGAAGATAAAGACAAAGTTTTTGAAAGGTTTTACAGGGTTGAAGATAAAAAGTTTTTAACAAGCGGCCTGGGTATGGGGTTATACATTTCTGCTGAAATTATTAAAGCACACGGGGGCTATATGCAGGTAGAAAGTAAATTAAACACCGGTTCTACGTTTTCCTTTTCCTTACCAGTGTATGTTGAACCGGATAATTGATAGATGATTTTTAAAAAAGATACAGATGCAGTGTCTTTTTTTTTCTTTTGCGCAGGCCGCAGGGCCTCATATCCTCAACGTCGTTGCTTTTTTCTTTGACGAGTGCTTATTTATGACACTTTGTTTTTCTTTACTTTTTCCCTTGATGGAAAAAGTAACAAAAAGATCAAGCACGGATGATATTCAGCACATCCGTGCATAAGCCTTGATTAAACTTCGGTAGTGCTGATTTTTCGGCTTTAAAGCCCTGATCTTTCAAACAGTATTACTGATGGCACAATAGCTTAATGTCAACCCAGGTGTTAATGAGACATCTTCTGCTAATTTCCGTTACAGGATACGGTAAAGTTCAAAGCAGCGACAAAATGTCGACAATTTGGAATAATTCATCAAGGTCCCAAAGTTGAAGCCACAGTAGCATTACAGCCAAATCAAGGCGAATGAAAAAACGGGCTGTACATCGTTTTTTCTTGATCTTTCTTTGTTACTTTCTTTGGATCAAGCCAAATGCAAAGCATTCATTGAGACCAACTAAGACACAAAAAGAGTACGAAATAAAGAAAGTAAAAGGCAATGAATTGCAAGATGTAGGTGAGAAGTTATGAGTTATAAGCTATGAGTTATAATTAATAAGCGGTTAGTCTTTTCATTTTTAGTAGCTCTCTTGCTCTAGCCGCAAGGTCTCGTATATTCAACGTCGCGACTTTTACGAAAGTGAAGAAACTGGCAGAAGTATTAAAAGATTTCAGAAAAGTGCAGGGTATGCGGC
>JAEZRL010000338.1 GCA_023440945.1 Bacteroidota bacterium | reverse complement strand
GCGAATTATTTTTTCCCGTTTATAACATAAAAGATTTTTCAAAATTTCCAAAAGCATTTAAATGCATTGCAGCAAACATTTCCACTGGTGAAAGTGTTGTGCTCGATAGCGGTGAAATAGTTTCTGCTGTTCGTTCAAGCGTTGCCATTCCAACTGTTTTCACCGCTGTAGATTATAATGGCAATAAACTGATTGATGGCGGCATCGTAAGAAATTTTCCTGTTCGTGATGCAAAAGAAATGGGTGCCAAACTGGTGATCGGCAGCAATGTTGCCGGGGGATTATTGCCAAAAGAAAAGATCAACAATGTTTTCCAGGTTTTATTGCAGGTAGCTTTTTTCAGGGAAGATGAAGATGTAAAAAAAGAAAAAAAGTTATGCGATGTTTACATAGGTCACGACCTTGAAAACTACACCATGGGGAGCTTTTCTTCCGCCAATGAAATTATTGCGGAAGGAATTAAAAGAGGCAAAGAAATTTATCCACGCTTCAAACAAATAGCAGACTCGCTAAATGCTGTATATGGCAGAGAAAATATTACAACAACAACTTTACCCAAAGTTGATTCAGTTAAAATAACACAGTTCAAAATAAAAGGATTGAAGCAAACAAAAGAAGACTTTTTTCTACATCGTATGCAGTTTGAAAATAATCAATGGTACACGGCAGAGCAACTTTCCAACCACATTCGCAAAGCATTTGGAACAAGGTATTATCGTAAGATCGTTTATTCGCTTCAGCCTTTGCCTGATGGTACGTGCAAGATAATTTTTGATGTAGAAGAAGACCCGCTAACATTTGCAAAACTGGGGATTAATTACAACAGCTTTACCGGCATAAGTTTGATAGGAAATATCACTTCGAGAAACTTTCTTACACCTTATTCAAGAAGTACGGTAACATTGAATGTGGGTGAAAATATGCGTGTTCGCGGTGAGCATTTACAGTTCTTTGGTAAGTTTAAAACGCTCTCGCTTAATACTATTCTGGAGTTGGAATCACTTAAGCTTAATACGTATGATGATTTTGTAAAAGATGGTGTGTATAAAAGATCATCAGTTTTTGCTGATATGAGTATCAGGAGCTCTATAAAAAGAAAAGCTTCTGTTGGTTTGGGAACACGTTTCGTTGCTTTACATTATCGTCCCGATATTGCTTCGCAGTTCGAGTTACGCGGACACAATAATTCTTTCAACACCTATACATCTTTTCGTTTTAATACATTAAGCAATACTATTTATCCGAAACGCGGTTTAAAAATTGAGGTAGAAGCAGGTTATGTTTATAATCAGCATAACGACATTGCAGTGTATAGTGACGGACATCTTATACCAAATCTCGATTCACTTGGTTTTAGTTTCGGAAACTTTTTTCGCACCACGCTTGATGCTCAACATTATTTTCATCTCTCACCAAAATATACGTTGTTCACACATGCGCAAGCCGGTATAAATTTCAACGATAAAGAGAGTGTTTTGAACGATTATTATATTGGTGGATTGAATAAAACCTATCGAAATCAAATCACCTTTGCAGGCTTAAACGAAAGCACTGTCTTTTCAGGAAGTGTTGCATCCTTGCAATTGGGTTTGCGTTACGAAGCTTATCAAAATGTTTATATTATTGCAAGAGCAAATGCATTGTATCACGATTTTGTAGGCAGTAATATTCGTTTACAAAACACCGGAATTCTTACCGGTTATGCCTTAACGCTTGGTTATAATTTTGTGCTTGGTCCTTTGGAAATAAGTGCGATGTATTGCGATCAATCAAAAAAAGTTTTGCCTTACATTAATCTTGGTATTCCGTTTTAATAAAGTGTAATTTATTTTTATGAGCCCGGCTTTTGTACTTCTATGAAGCTTCCGTTGCGTCGCACTCTTCAACCTTCTCCGCTTTTATGAACATGAATAACATTCTTTTCAATATTATTAGCTGCAATATAATTTCACGTCTGCTGCTATGAATAAGTTTAAAGCAAAAATTGAAATAATAGGCATTAACCCATTTGTATTTCTATCCAATCATGTATTAGAAGCAATTTTTAAACAGGCCGGGAAACACAAAGGCAAAATTCCGGTAAAAATAAAAATTGATGGACACGAATTTCTACAAACATTGATAAAATACAGCGGACATTGGCGCCTTTATTTAAATACCGCCATGCGAAAAGCAGCCAGGAAAGAAGTTGGCGATACAGCAAGTTTTGAAATTGAAGTTAATACTACGGAACGCAAAATATCAATACATCCGAAATTTCAAAAAGCGCTAAAAGAAAATAGGGAAGCTAAAAAAGTTTTTGATAATCTTCGTCCTTCGCTGCAACTCGAAATAGTACGTTATTTATCCTCTTTGAAGAGGGAAGAAACAATTGATAAAAACATAACAAAGGCGATCAATTTTTTACTTGGCAAAGAGAGATTTATCGGAAGAGATAAGCCGTAAAATATTTTCATCAATATCTTTACTTTTTTTTCAAATTCATGATAATTAATGACCGGGAAGAAAAATGTATTTGCTATCATTGGCAGTGCAAGTTTTAATTCGTCTAATTTAAAACTGGTACAAAAGTTTGCACAGCTAACACAGGAAGAATTAATCGTAACAATATTTGGTGACCTAAAAAAATTATTGCATTTCGATCCGGAACAATCTGTTGAAAATACCCCACAAAGCATTTTAGAATTCAGGGAAAGTATTCAAAAAGCAGATGGTATCTTAATTTGCACACCGGAATATGTTTTTAGCATTCCAAGCGGATTAAAAAACGCGATTGAATGGTGTGTTTCAACCACTGTTTTCTCTCAAAAACCAACCGGAATCATTACCGCTTCTGCAAACGGACAAAAAGGCCATGAAGAATTAAAAATGATTATGAAAACGGTTGGCGCACATTTTACGGAACAAACCACACTTCTTATACAGGGAATCAAAAGCAAGATAAACGAGCAGGGAATTATTACAGATGCAAAAACAGAAACAGAGCTACTTCACTTTACAAATGCATATAAAAATCTACTCGATAATAAAGAATAATAAAGTTGTGTAAAGATCTTTAATAAAATAATAGCTGAAAGATAGATAAATCTGTTGCTGAATTATTGCTCTATTAATCACACGAACTTTAAGGTGAGTGACTACTCACAATCCCGTAAACAACGTAGCTAAATTTTATTCTGCAACGGGTAATACAAAAAATAGTATCCCTTGCCAGATACGCAGGAATAAATTAAAAAGATCAATTGATAAAAAATCCAAATCCTTGTCTTACCGTTTTAAATAAAGACGTCTTAGCATGAAGCAATAGCAACAAGGTTTGATGCAAAACAGAAGATTTGTATTCTTGTTCAACTGCAACAGGATGTGCTTTGTAATAAGAAGCAGGAAGTTTAGCGGTTTTGTTACTTGCAATAGCTTTATTGGAATTGTAAAGTTGTAACAGCATAACATAATTTGAACACATCCGAGTCATGTTCTTATTACGCAAAATATCTGGATTAACATTGCGGGTTGCGAGTCTGTTTTGGTATGGTCTTTCAACTATCATAATCAAGTTACAGGTTGTAGTTATGTGCTAATAACACAAAACTTATGCCTTCTCGTAAAACAAATTTCTTTAACTGTTATTTACAGAAAAGTTTAACGACTGTTTTCTCGTGAACGAAATATTAAAAGAGTTAATAGTCATAACCTCATGTTATTACATATTATTTTAATATTAATTTGTTCGTGTACGTAAAACCTTTACTGTTACTATCAACTGACCTGTATGGCGCATGGAATGTTCCGCTGCGTGGAATAACAATCCCAAAATAGTAGAAGGCAGTTTTTGTCTTCCTACAAAACGTTCATCAGTAAGTGTTTTTTCGTCTGTTGCCTTTAATTGTTCTATAGCTTTTTCCACCTGTTCGTTAAATGCAGCAACAAGTTGTTGTGTGCTATCAGTTGTCTTTGAAGAATCTCCTTCTGCGTGTAGATTTTCCAGTTGTGTTTGCGATAATGTTTCTCCTCTAGCATAAGTAAAAAGACGATCCAATACGCCTTTTAGATGTTGCAAATGAAATCCAGGTGATGCAACACCTGCAGGTTTTTCCCATAAAAGTTCATCCGGAAAATCTATCATCAATGCATCCACTTCTTCTTTTGCACCGGTTAGTGCATGTGCTACAGGTTGCAATAAACAAGGTATGCCGGGCAAAGGGCCGCGAAGCCAGGGTTCTTGGTGTTTTTCAGTAGCCATAACAAAAAACTTTTCCGGTTCAAATTAGTATATAATCCTGTTGCTCTAATAAATATTGCATTTTAATTTTTCCACATATATAGAATAAGAAGCGAAGCCTCTTTAAAAGCTTCGCTTTATTTTATAGACGAATTAAAAACTACTTCTTATTTCTTTGCAATACTTTCTGCATCTTCATTTTTTGCAGGTGCAAGGCTTTTAAGAAAGTGATATATTGCTTTCAGCTCGTCATCACTCATTTGCTTATAATTATTCCAGGGCATCGGGCTGTAAGGAATTTTTTTACCTTCCCGGAAACGGTTAATAAAATCCTGCTCGGACCAATTTGCAATGCGGCTACTTGGATCAGTTGTTAAATTTGGCGGTATAAGTGCAGGATAGTTTCCTTCTTTCATTGGACCTCCGCCTGCTAATAATTCACCTGTATATGTGCCGGACAAGTCGCGTTTAGTGTGACATTCCTGGCAGCCCGCGATATTTATCGCCAAATATCTTCCATAAGCTGCAGTTGTATCTTTTATTACTGATTTAGGTATTTCCTCGCTTGGGCCAACCGGTTTTACCAGAAAAGCGATAACCATTTTACCTATAAGATTTGGCTTATGTGCAGGCACCTCATGATGTACAGGTTTTTGAGAACGTATATAAGAAATGATGGCTGTAAGATCTTCATCGCTTATATTATGAAAAGGCATAAAATCAAACACCGCTGTACCATCAGGATGAACGCCATAACGTAAGGCACGAGCAATTTCTCCATCTGTATATTTTCCAATTCCTGTTGCGGAATCAGGCGTTATATTTTTTGAATAAATATCACCTACAGGCAAAGCAAACTTGTACCCTCCGCTTAACGGAATATCGGCACCTGCAAGCAGTAAAGAATCAACGTTGCCTTTGTTGTGACATACTACACAATGTGCAGGCCCATAAACAAGCGCTTTACCTCTTGCAATAACAGCACTGTCGTTCGATGCATGAATATCAGGATAAGGTGCTTTGTATTTTACGTGTTGCCTTGTTGCCGTAACAATGGTAAGTCCTGCAACCAACACAAGAAGAATGATACCTGTCCATTTCAAAATTTTTCTGATCATGGCGTTTGTAATTATGCCACCAAATTATTTTGAGTATAAATGAACTAAAATGAACACATGTATCAATTGTATTTTTATTGTAATGAAATGTCAATTTTATTAAGGCAAAATATTTTTATGTTGTCAATTGCATTACTACTATGATGCTTTCGTTGTGTCACTCACTTGTACTGTTGTAATGCTTTCGGCATTTTGCAAAAGCAATATGAGCTTTCAATAATCTTAAAAAGTGCATTTATCTTTTTACCATAACCGTTCTTTAGAAGCTTTAATACCATAACTAAAACTGTTCATCAAGTGCTATATTTGAAAAATCTGGAAATAGAAAGTACCCTCTATATCGCCGAATGAATTAAGTTTATGTCGCAACTGCTTTAAGAAAACTTTGCAAATCTGCTTTTTGAAAGGTGGTTTATAATGGTATTTTTGCTCACTTTTAAATCAACGTTATGGGTTGGATCATTTTTATCATTGGAACGATAGGCTGGTTTATTGGTATGTATGGAATGTTTAGAAAAGCGGGTATCGAACCATGGAAAGCACTTATTCCGTTTTATAACACCTGGTGCATCGTACAACTAACTGGCATAAAAAAGATATGGTTTTGGCTACAGTTCATCCCTATCGCCGGTCAATTTATCACTATTTGGATCACCATTATTTTTGTGATGCATTTTGGAAAGTTTACTTTGATAGATCATGCCCTAACTGTATTCCTTCCCTTTATTTATTTTCCCTATCTCGGCTACTCAGAAAAAGAACGTTATAAAGGCAAAGAGGTTGTAAAACTTTATCGCAAACCTGTTTCCCGTGAATGGATTGACGCGGCTGTGTTTGCAATTGTAGCTGCTACCATAATACGAACTTTTATTTTCGAAGCCTATACCATCCCAACAGGAAGTATGGAGAGAACATTGCTTATCAATGATTTTCTTTTCGTTAATAAAATGAGTTATGGCCCACGCATACCTGAAACACCTTTAAGCTTTCCATTTGTTCACAACACAATGCCGGGCAGCGTTACTACTCCTTCTTATTTAAAATGGATAAAGCTACCTTATAAACGTTTACCAGGATTTACAGAAGTTAAACGTAATGATGTAGTGGTGTTCAATTTTCCTGCCGGAGATACCATTATTAATTTACCTGAATATGGTTCTGCCGTTCCATATTATGATGTTTTACGCAACCGTTATCACGGCAACAGGGAAGCATTGAAAGCAGATTTCCCGATACTTGTTCACCCGATGGATAAAACCGATAATTATATAAAAAGATGTACCGGCGTTCCGGGTGATATTCTACAGGTTAAAGATGGCATCTTGTACGTGAACAATTCAAAGGCCTATGTTCCGCCGGGTTCGCAGATGGAATACCAGGTGATAACAAATGGTACTCCGTTCTCTCAGGATTTTCTTGAAAACGAATTAGGTTATGAATTTATAACTGACGAAGAATCGCAAAGAATGTATGAGAAGAACAGCGATTTTGGCGACATGGGTAACAGCACTTATATGATGAACCTTCCTGCAGACCATGTGGATATTGTAAAAAAACAACCCAATGTAAAAAGTATGCAGCCTTATACTTCAAAAGGTGTAGATGGAGATATGTTTCCTTTTGATATAGCCAATTTTGCATGGAATGTAGATAATTATGGTCCGATAGCTATTCCCAAAAAAGGTGCAACCATAACCCTTACGCCACAAAATATTTCCATGTACAGAAGATTAATATCAGTATATGAACATAATAAATTAGAAGAATCAAACGGCAAGTTTATAATTAATGGCCAGGAAACAAACAGTTATACTTTCAAGTACAATTATTATTGGATGATGGGTGATAACCGACACCGCAGCCAGGACAGCCGTTACTGGGGATTTGTTCCTGAAACAAATGTTGTAGGCAAAGCGTCATTGATATGGTTTAGCTGGAATCACGGCCCCAGATGGCACCGTTTATTCAAAAGCATACATTGATATAAGAATTAAGTTTATTCTTTCTAAAGTTCATAATTACTTAACTTCATCTCGTTCCTCATCATACCGATGAGGAATTTTTATCTAAA
>JAEZRL010000302.1 GCA_023440945.1 Bacteroidota bacterium | reverse complement strand
CGGCGAGGTAACCACCAAGTCCCATCGCAATGGAGCCGGCTGCAATTTCTGCAATGCCTGCAAGTATAATAACATTTGTGCTGTCAACTGCACCGCTTAAACCTGCAGCCAATGCAAATGGAACAGTAAGGCCATCGCTCATTCCGATTACAATATCAGTGAGCAAATCAGAGCTTTTTAAATGATGTTCGTGGTGCAAATGAATTTCCTGTTGTGCCATGAAATTTTAATTATGCGGCTTTCAGTTTAATACAATTCTAATTTTCTAAAGTCAAACTTACTTTTACTTTAGCAACCTCTAACTCTTTTAAAACAAAATAAAATCCATGCTTATGAAATTTCCTGGATTTCTTATCGCAGGCATTCTGCTTTCAGCAACGCAGTTTTCTTACGCACAACAGGATAGTGCTTCCGTTTCGGTTCATTTTAAGTTCAATAAATACGATGTTTCGGATGAAGATAAAACGAAGCTTCTGAGTTTTATGTCAAGCCGCCCGAATATCGATAAGCTTATTATTAATGGTCACTGTGATCATGTAGGCAATTATCCTTATAACGACAGGCTTTCAATGCGAAGAGCACTGGCAGCTAAAGCGATTCTTTTACATAATCAGCCTGTTGATGGTTTTGATCTTGCTATCAATGCTTATGGAAAAAGAAAATTATTATTTCCGAGTGATTGGGAAAATCGTGTAGTTATTGTTACGGCAAAATGGAAGCAAGCCCCACCTGTTGCAGAAGCAGCGCCTCCAGTTGAAGAAAAACCTGCAGATCCAGTTGCAGAAGTTCAGCCGGAACCACAACCAGAACCGGCACCGGTAAAAGAAGAAGTGGTTGTAACTACTGAAGAGGTTCCATCAAAAACGCCAAAAGAGATTCCGAATATAAAAGGTGATTTATCTGATAATATTTCAAATATTATTAAGCAAAGTAAAATAGGAGAGGCTCTCGCTCTTCGTAATATTTATTTTGAAGAAGGACGTCATCGTTTTGTGAAAGGTTCAGAAGCAACATTGGATGCGTTGGTAAAAGTGATGAAGAATAATCCGACACTTGAAATAGAATTAGATGGACACATGTGTTGTTCTGATACGCTTGCAGTTGATGGTTTGGATTTTGATACCAATGAATTTAAACTTTCTCTGAACAGGGCAAAAGCAGTGTACGATTATTTACTAAATAATGGTATCAACGCAAGCAGGTTGCAATATGCCGGCTTTGGTGCAAGAAAAAGAATTGTTTATCCTGAAAAAAATGATAGTGACAGGAACAAAAACCGCAGAGTAGAATTGAAGATCGTAAAAAAATAAATCAACTCTAAAACTTAAAATAATAACAATATGAAAAGAATAATTATCGCCTTAACTCTTTTCACCCTCATGTTTCATTCGGATTCTTTTGCTCAACGAAACCGTGTTACACCACTTGGCAAATGGAAACTTGTTTCTGTAAAAATCGAAGGAAGTGATGAAACAGCTTTTTTATCTGCAACGCCTGTTTTTGAAGATGCTACTTCCGTTTGTTATACAGGAAGCGAATGGAGTTTAGCGCCGAAAGATGAAGGTATGTACACCGTACAATCTAATGATGACTGTAAAACCGGTCGTAGAAAAATTAACTGGCGTATGATGGGATTAAGCGGTTCAAATTATTTCCAGTTTCAACGATTTGATGCAGTTGATGGTGTGCCTGCAGATAAATACACCGTTTATACCATGCAGTTAACTTCCCTGACTGAAGATGCAATGGTAATGAAATATCCTGTGTTGTATAACGGAAAGAACAGCACATTTGTTTTTAATTTTAGTCGGCCCGATAGAAAGTGGTAAATATATAGACATTTAAATAGAGAAGTATATTCTAACAATTAGCAGTGCTGCATGAAGTAAAGAATGTACAAGAGTGCTCACTAACTGCGGTGAACGACGCAACAAAAGTTTAATGATAATACAAAAGCCGGAGACATAAAATTGTCCTGGCTTTTTGATATTATTTATACTTCAAACATAACCTCTTACCCCGTTTTATTGGAATAATTTTATAGTGTAATCAAGCAGTTCTGTTCCTCCATATTTTCCATGTCCCGGTATTACGATCTTCGTTTTTGGATATTCCTGTTTTATTTTTTCAACGGTAGCAGACCAATCGTTCACATTCGCATCTTCAAGGTTTCCTTTACCGGCTCTAATTTCTTTTATCAAACAACCCCCAAACATTACATTTTCTGATGGAAAATAACCGATGATGTTATCTTTAGTATGTCCTTCTCCTGCAAACTCAGCAACCACTTTTTTATCACCCAAACGTAGTTCGAGCGTTTTATCAAAACCATTTTGCGGTATTTCATAACCCTTCTTTTTTGCGAAAGCAATGGTTTTAATGTAAGAATAGGAGGGAGTGTTATGCTGATGAAAAACAGCGAGCCCGCCTAAACAATCGGCATGAAAGTGAGTAGGGATCACTCCGGTAATCTTGCAATGAAGTTTCTCTGTGATGAACCTGATAAGTTCTTCGGATGTTTTATCATCGGCAGGTGTATCAAAAACAACCGCTTCATTTTTATTTGTTATGATCATTCCATTACAAGGAACTTTTCCAAAGCTTTCTGTATTTAGAAAAGACGTGTGTTCATACACATTATCTGAAATGCGGGTAATAATTAAATTCTCTGATTGATAATTGAAGTTTTGAGCTATTGCTTCAGAAAATTTACACGTTAGTAAAAGAAATGTTGGTATTAGAAAACGTAGGATGTTTTTCATGTTATCATTTGTACTACAAAAAAGATTATCGCTTAAGGTTTATGCTGCACAGCAAGGTTACACGGTACAAGAGTGCGACGCAAGTAAAGTTTAATAGCAATACAAAAGCCGGGTACATAAAAATTATACCACTTTTTTTGCTGTTATTATTAGGCGCTTTCTTCCTCTTTAACCTGCATAAGATAGGCTTTGATAAAACCATCTAGTTCACCATCCATAACAGGTTGAACATTGCCAACTTCGTAATCGGTACGATGATCTTTTATCATTTTATATGGATGGAAAACGTAGCTGCGTATCTGGCTGCCCCATTCAATTTTTTTCTTGCTAGCATTGGTAGCATTTTTTGCTTCTTCGCGTTTACGCAACTCCTCTTCGTATAAACGGCTCTTGAGCATTTTTAATGCGAGCTCACGGTTTTCACCTTGCGTTCTTGCCTGCTGGCATTCTACAATTATACCGCTTGGAATATGTTTTAAACGAACCGCCGTTTCTACTTTGTTTACGTTTTGTCCGCCCTTGCCACCACTCCGGTAAAACTCCCATTCAAGATCTGCCGGGTTTACTTCTATTTCTATGCTTTCATCGATGAGGGGATAAACAAACACCGAGGCGAAAGAAGTATGCCTTCTTGCATTGCTGTCGAAAGGAGAAATTCTAACCAAACGATGTACACCGCTTTCAGCTTTTAAGAAGCCATAGGCAAAAGGCCCGTCAAATTGCAATGTAGCTGTTTTTATGCCTGCGCCATCGCCTTCCTGGAAATCAAGTTCTGTAACTTTCCAGCCCTGCTTTTCACCATACATGCGGTACATACGCAAAAGCATTTCCGCCCAGTCTTGGCTTTCTGTTCCGCCTGCACCGGGAGTTATCTGTAATACGGCAGGCAACTCATCTTCAGGCTGGTTGAGCGTGCTTTTAAATTCAGCATCTTCTATCATTTGCAAGGCGTGGTCGTATGCCAATTTTGTTTCTTCCTCGGTAGCATCACCGCTCTTCCAAAAATCAAATAAAACAGCAAAATCTTCCACGGCTGTCTCTACATCTTTGTAAAGTTTCAGCCAGAATTCATTCACTTTTATCTCTTTCATGATAGTTGTAGCCCGTTTGTTATCATCCCAGAAGCCAGGTGAAAGAGATAGTTGCCGGTCCTGTTCTATTTTAGCTGTACGTTGATCAACGTCAAAGAAACCTCCTCAGGACACTAACTCGGTCCCTCATATCTTTTAATTGTTCTTGTGTCATGGCTGCAAAGTAATAAGAAGATAGGCAGATGAACAAATGAGGTGAATGGTGAATAGTTGAATGGTGAAAGTAGCGGGATCGTATTTTGAATGAAAGTATTATTCTCTTCTCCGTTTTCTTTTTTCCTCTATAACCTGGAAAGTTATTATTTGCCTTTGGCGGTAAACAACAGGTTCGTTATTTTGGATCGCAGGTTCCCAACTGGGACCATTCATAACCACACTTACGGCTTCTGCAGCACAGGGCTTGCATTTTGGCGGAATGTTCATTGCTTTCACTTCAGAGATATATCCCTCTTTATTTACAAGAAACTGTACGGTAACTTCATAAGTACCTGCAGGCGCTCCTGCAATTACCGGTACATCGCTGTGTAAGTTTTTCTGTAAATATTTATTCCATGCTTCGATGCCACCCTTAAAACGAGCTCCTCTTTCTACGATAAAATGAGGTATTTCTTTGCCATCCTCATCCCATCCTTTTTCATCCTGTATGCTTTGATCACCATAAATTATATGTGATTTTTTGCTGCCCTTTTCATAATAATAGGTTCTTTCTGTAATATGGCCACTATTATAAACAGAAATGTTATCGAGGCTGCCATCTTCTTTATAATTATTAAAACTTCCGACCGGTGTTTTAAAATCCATCGTTTCATAATCACCTTCTGACAGTAAAGTGTTATTTTCTGCTGAATACACTTTTCCATGCCAAAGGCTGCCGTTCTTTTGATACACGGTATATGCAAAAGCATTTTCCTTTGTTGTTTCTTTTCTTTCTTCGTTCAGGTAAACAACTACAGAATCGCTTTGGGCTGAACAATACTGGTTAATACAAATAAAAAGGATTAAGGGTATAATATTTTTCATACAAAAATTTGAACTAAAAGTAAAGGCAAAAGAAGAAAGCAACGGGCCGTTTTTTATATTTTAAGCGCATTTTATATAGAAAAGCGAGTTGAGTGGTTTTTCTTTGACTACGATTTTAAACAACCAAATAAAAACCCTTATGTCTAAGAAACTTGTTCTTTTTATTGCTTTCACGTTCATTATTATCAGCTCTTATGCACAAATTGAAGTATTGAAAATTGTTGGAAAAAACAGCAGTGATTATAAAATTGGTTATGGTGCATCTTTGAAGTTTGCCTATCCAATATCAGATGGGGACGACATAACGCTGGAAGGAGGTTTGCATTATTTCACAGAAAAAGATAATACGGATTATGGCATCATTAACGTACCGGTTAAAGCAGGTTACCGTTATACTTTAAACAGAACAGGAGCAGGATTTTATGTGGAACCACAATTAGGTTACAATGCTTATGGCATTAATTCTTATTACGGCTTTAATGATTATAAGAATGTGGATGAAAAGTTTCATGGAGTGATAGTAGCAGGTGGTTTTGGATTTTTAACACAACCTGGAAGTGTTAAGTTTGATTTTGGTATTCGGTATGAATCCGTTATCTACAACAGAAAATTTTTAAACACTGTTTCTTTCAGAATAGCACATAATTTTTCTTTTGCAGGAAGGAATGATTATTAATTCCAACATTCAAACGAAAAGCCAAAACGTTTTTTAGCTTTCATTAATATCATTATCTTTTTCCATTTCTTCTTCGTTTTCTTCTGTTTGATCTTGCTGTAAAATATCAAGCACATCTTTTTGAGTGGTGTAAAAAATAAGATCATCCATCAGTGTTTTCAATATGGCTTCATCATCTATAGTTTCAAGCATTTGAAGCAGCCGGGTTTTAACGGAGGACATAAACGGATTTGTTTTGTGAAAAATACAAAACTTATTCTAGGAAACAGAACAGAATAATTTTTCGTAGTACAAAAGAAACGAAAAGATGATTCTGCACAAAGCGGGCAACATTTAAACTATGAAAATTAGATGAAAAAGAGTTGTTTATATTAAAATGGCATACTAAATTGTACCCTTAACATAAAACCTTTTGTAAACACAAACTGCTATGAAAAAGATCTTTGTAATGCTTATTGCTGGCTTTGCTGTAATATCAGCAAAAGCTCAATTGGAAAATACAACATGGAAAGCAACGCTTCAATTCGATTCTCCTACGGATGTTTATTGTGTCTTCGGAAAAGACACGTCTAAAGTTTATCTCAGCCAGGATAGTTCGTTGCTTGAAACAATGATCTATTCCTTAAAAGACAGTGTAGTAACTTTTCATAAAGTACATGGCCAAAGCGGTTGTGATAGTTCTGTAATTGGCAGTTATAACATCGTTATCAAAGATGATACACTTACATATTCTTTAGAAGATGACGATTGCGATGACAGAGCATCAGCTTTAGATGAAAGCCAATGGACAAAAGTGAAGTAGTAACTTATTCTTAGTTTGTTTCGTTACTTCATTCAACGGCTACATCGATGGTACGCTTTGCAAACTTTTTGATGTTGCCGTTATATATTTATAATTCTTTATAAGGAAGAGAAGCAGAAGCCGAAAAAAAACTATATATATCATTAAAAGTCAGCCATTCAATAAAGTTGGAATCTCATAAGAAACTACAGCCGGTGAAAAAAAGAGTTGAACTACACAGCGTTGTAAAAATATTAGCACTTACTTCGCGATAATTACCGTTTTTCCATTACTTTTGCAGCCCCAAAAAGGGTTTGCTTTGTTCAATCTATAATACAAAGCATAATTATTACCCACAAGGCTCAACAAGTTTTCGCCGGTGCGAAACGCCAGCAGGGTGTAATCTTAACAGATTATTTAATGCCAAAGGTAAAAACAAACTCCAGCGCAAAGAAGCGCTTCAAGGTGACCGGAACAGGAGAGATCACCTTTCAAAAATCTTTCAAACGTCACATTCTTACAAAAAAATCTACCAAACGTAAAAGAGCACTTGCGAAGAAAGGTGTTGTTAATGCCGCTAACAAAGATTTTGTTATGCGTTTATTGCGTTTGAAATAATTAGAGAAAACAAATTCGAAAACTTGATTCGGATTTCGTTTTTGAAATTCGGATTTTAAAAAATATTAATTATGCCACGTTCAAAAAATGCCGTTGCATCAAGAGCAAGGAAAAAGAAAATTCTTGATCAGGCAAAAGGTTTTTATGGTAAACGTAAGAATGTTTATACCGTAGCCAAAAATATTGTTGAAAAAGGTTTGACTTACAGTTATGTAGGCCGTAAACTTAAAAAGCGTGAATACCGCCAGTTGTGGATTGCACGTATCAACGCTGCTGTAAGAGCAGAAGGAATTACATACAGCGAATTTATGGACAAACTGAATAAAAAAGGTGTTGTTCTTAACAGGAAAGTACTTGCTGATCTTGCAATGAATAATCCTGAAAGTTTCAAAGCGCTTGTTAATTCTGTTAAATAAGTTTCTTTAAATTATAATATTTGCAACGGGAGTGAATTTTCACTCCCGTTTTTATTTCTGTTTTGTACAAACAGCTATTTTTGCATCTTCAATAATTTGTTCTTCACTTAAGCAAGCAGTAACCCAGAGAATGAATAATACTTACACCGACCTGGTGAAACAAACATTCCACTTCCCGCAGGAAGATTTCAAGGTTAACGATAACGGGTATCTCGAATTTAATGGTCTAGATTTGCAGGCCTTGATAAAGAAGTATGGTACGCCGATGAAGCTGACTTATTTGCCAAAGATTGGAATGCAGATAGACAAAGCCAAGAAAATGTTTGCCAATGCTATGCGCAAGCATAAATATGAAGGCAAGTATTTTTATTGCTATTGTACCAAAAGTTCTCATTTTTCTTTTGTGGTGGAAGAAGCGCTGAAGCATGAGATACATCTCGAGACATCTTATGCTTACGATATTGAGATTATTAACCGTTTGTATGAGCGAAGAAAGATCAATAAAGACATTTTTATTATTTGCAATGGTTTCAAACAAAAAGGTTATACGTCCCGAATTGCGAAACTTATCAATTCAGGATTTAAAAATGTGATTCCTATTTTGGATAATAAGGATGAACTGCAGGCTTATTAAAGAGTTAAACACCCTTTCAAATTAGGGATAAGAGTTGCTGCGGAAGAAGAACCAAGCTTTCCTTTTTATACTTCGCGTTTAGGGATAAGAGCAAAAGATATTTTAGAGTTTTATGTGGATGAGATAGAAGGTTATGAAGATAAGTTCCAGTTGAAGATGCTGCATATCTTTTTAAATAAAGGCATCAAAGATGACATTTATTACTGGAGTGAATTGAATAAGATCATCAATCTTTATTGCCAGTTAAAGAAGATTTGTCCTGAACTCGATTCTATTAATATTGGAGGAGGATTTCCCATTAAACACTCTCTAGGCTTTGAATACGATTATCAGTTCATGATAAATGAAATTGTTGGTAACATAAAAAAAGCATGTAAAAGAGCAAAGGTGCCTATGCCGAATATTTATACAGAATTTGGCAGTTACACAGTAGGGGAAAGTATGGCCCATATTTACAGCGTTATTGGCCAGAAAACGCAGAACGACAGGGAAATCTGGTACATGATAGATTCTTCTTTCATTACCACTTTGCCTGACACCTGGGGTATTGGTGAGAAATTTTTATTGCTACCCGTTAATAAATGGGAGAACGATTATCAGCGAGTAGTATTAGGTGGAATTACCTGTGATAGTCACGATTATTATGATTCGGAAGAACATATAAATGAAGTATTTCTGCCAAAAGTTTCCAGCACCAATATTAAGAATGAGGAACAGAACAAAGAACCTTTATATGTTGGTTTTTTTCATACCGGCGCTTACCAGGACCAGATAAGCGGATATGGAGGTATTAAGCATTGTCTTATTCCGTCACCTAAACATATTATTGTTGAATACGATAAAAATGGCAAGCTGGTTGACTGGGTTTATGCGAAAGAACAAAGCGCCCAAAGCATGTTAAAGATTTTGGGTTACCTGTAATAACCTATAAGATTGCGTTTAAGAAGTGTGATTTAGGGTTGATAAAAAATGATGAGCTTTTATTCTAATCCGAAAACTTCATGCATAGCAGGAACTTCAACATCCTTAAAACCTTTTTTTAAAAGCCTTCTTTGAAATTCAAGTTGTACATCATATTCACCATGTACTATAAAAACTTTTTTTACAAAAGAAGGGTTTTGGCAGGCAAGAAATTGAGAAAGGTCATCATAATCGCCATGAGCGCTCATGCTGCGCATAACGCCCACTTCGGCATTCACTTTAAAATATTCACCAAATATTCTCACTTCCTTCGCACCATTCATTAGTCTTGCTCCAAGTGAAGAAGGCTCGCAATATCCTACAATAAGAATAGTAGTTTTTGGGTCTTCAACATTGTTCATGATATGATGCTTTACCCGGCCTGCATCTGCCATTCCGCTTGCAGAAATAATTATGCATGGATCAGTAAGGCTATTCAATTGTTTGCTTTCATCAGCAGATTCAATAAAACGCAAACCTTCAAAATCAAAGGGATCGTTATCTGTTTGTAATAATTTTTTTATACGTGGATTAAAATCCTCAGGATGGCTTTTTACTACATGTGTAGCTTCGCCGCTTAATGGACTGTCAACATAAACTTTTATGCGTGGAAGTTTACCGGTGTTGCTTAACAGGTTGAGGAAATACAATAACTCTTGCGTACGTCCCACACTGAATGCCGGAATGATAAGTTTCCCTTTTTTCTCAACACAAGTTTTATTAATCCAGTACAGCAATTGATCGGGTGAGTTTTGCACATCTTCGTGAAGAGAATTTCCATAGGTACTTTCGATTAAGATATAATCAGCCTGTGGGAAAACTTCCGGTGAACGAAGAATAATATCACGATATCGTCCTACGTCACCGCTAAAACTTATTTGTTCTTCTTTGCCATTTTCTTTTATTCTTACATGTACTGCCGCGCTTCCAATAATATGTCCCGCATCGGTGTACATAATCTGCACACCTTTCTCCAACTCAAACCATTCATTGTAGTTAACAGTTTCAAATAATGGCAAGGCTTTTTTTACATCATCCAAATCATAAAGTGGCTCTATTGGTGGTTTGCCTTGTTTAGCTCTGCGTTTGTTCAAAAACTTCGTATCATCTCTTTGAATATCAGCAGAATCTTCAAGTAAAATAGCAGCAAGGTCTTTGGTTGCAGGTGTACAGAAAATCTTTCCGTTAAAACCTTCTTTCACCAATCTTGGAATCAATCCTGAATGGTCAATATGCGCATGTGATAACAACAGATATTTTACATGTGAAGGATCGAAGCCAAAGTTGCTGTTAAGCACATCTGTTTCTTTACCTACACCCTGGAACATGCCACAATCAAATAAAATTTCTGTGCCATTATCGAGTGTAAGCAAATGTTTTGATCCTGTAACTGTTTGCGCTGCACCATGAAAAGATATTTTCATTCAAATGGTTTTTAATGGACGATAGAAGCGAAGATAAGACGACGAAATTTTATGAAGTTAACTCATGTAATTAGGTTTGATTTGAACGAATTATCTTTTGGTCATTTTATTTTCAACAGCAATCCATTGCTTCTTAACTATGATGATTTTTAACAGGGTTATTTTTAAGAATTGCTGCTTCAAAAAAATACCTGGAACGCTCATCAATTCTAATTTTTAGTAATAAAAAAAGTGCTTAACTTAATAGTACAAAACCTATGAGTATGAATCAGCATCTTGTATCACGCATTGCCATTTCTCTTTTGGCAATTGTGATGATTGCCTTTGGCATCTATCACTTTATGCGTCCCGAAAACATGGTAATTTACGTACCTGAATTTTTGCCCGGTGGAATGCTTTGGGTTTACATTGTTGGCATTGCATTTATTCTTGCCGGGCTTTCTTTCATCACAAACATACAGGTAAGGCTGGCAGGCTACCTGTTGTTCTTTTTGTTGATGATCTTTGTGCTTAGCATTCACCTGCCTAATTATCTGCATAGCGGCTCGAAGGAATTACAGCAACTTGCTTTGATCAATCTTTTAAAGGACACCGCCATTGCTGCCTTTGCTTTGCATGTTGCTGCTAATGCACCTGCAACAGTGCATGAAACAAGGGAAAAAGTTTCTATGCCTGCAGGGAGTGTGCATGTAGAGATCTGATGTAATAAATAATCCTGCCCCTTTTATTTCTGCAGCAATTTGTTTTAAACGCATTTTCTGCTTAAATAGATACTTGTATGCCGGCTTCGGAGGACGGTCCTTCAACAACTTCATTTAATCCACATACTTCATGCATAGCCGGTATCATTACATGTTCAAAACCTTTCAGGTTTAATTTCTTTTCAAAATCCTGCTGTACATTATACTCTCCGTGAACAAGATAAATAGTGTTTACCAATGAGGCATCCTGGCAGGATAAATATCTGCAAAGGTCATCTGTATCCCCGTGAGCACTCATGCTTCTTAGAACACCTATCTCTGCAGCAACATTATATTCTTTACCAAAAATTTTTACACGTTTTTCACCATTCATCAATTGCCCACCCAAAGATTCAGGATCGCAATAACCAACTAACAGGATCGTATTTTTATCAGACTCTATATTGTTTTTAATATGATGTCTTATTCTTCCTGCATCGGCCATTCCACTCGCTGCAATTATAACGCAAGGCTCATTTAAGCTTTCAATTTTCATACTGTCTTCTACGGTTTGTGTAAAATGCAAACCCGGAAAATCAAAAGGATCATCATCAATCTCCATCACTTTCTGAATACGTTCGTTGAAATAGGCAGGATATTTTTTTACGATAGCTGTTGCTTCAAGACTTAAAGGGCTGTCAACAATAACAGGAATTTCAGGTAATCTTTTTTCAAGACTTAACTGGTTGAGAAAATACAATAGTTCCTGTGTTCGTCCAACACTGAAAGATGGAATGATAAGTTTGCCTTGCTTTTCAACACATGTCTTTTTTATCCATTCCATCAATTTATCTGTTGTACTGAACTGTGCTTCATGTAAACTGTTTCCATAAGTGCTTTCGATAATAATATAATCTGCCTGCGGAAAAAGATCGGGCGGACATAGCAATACATCTCTATATCTGCCCACATCACCACTGAAGAAGATTGTTTTCGTTGTATCATCTTCTGTTATTTTTATATTGATGGCTGCACTTCCCAATATATGCCCGGTGTTGGAAAACATTACCTCAATTCCCTTTTCCAGTTCAAACCAATTATTGTATTCTATATCCACAAATAATTCCGCTGCTTTTGCCACATCATTTTCATCATACAAAACATCGCTGTTTGTTTCGCTATACTTCTGGGGTTTGTTTTCGTTTCGCTGTATATCTGCAGAATCACTAAGCAATAACAAAGCGAGATCTTTTGTAGGTGTTGTGGAAAATATCTTCCCTTTAAAACCTTCTTTCACCAGTTTCGGTATCAGTCCCGAATGATCTATGTGTGCATGCGATAAAAGAAGATAATTTACATCGGCTGCATCAAAACCAAATTCACTATTTAGATTATCTGTTTTATTACCAAGCCCCTGGAACATACCACAATCCAATAATATTTGTACGCCGTTATCTGTAGTTATTAAATGCTTGGAACCCGTGACTGTTCTTGCAGCCCCATGAAAAGCAATCTTCATTTGATGTGTGTTTTATTTTTTATAGTCAGCTTCATCTCTTTAGACATCGTCCCTTGCGTCGCACACTTGTACTGAAGG
>JAEZRL010000247.1 GCA_023440945.1 Bacteroidota bacterium | reverse complement strand
CCACCGCTGCCTCCGCCACCAAATCCGCCGAAGCCACCACCTCCACCGCCGAAACCTCCGCCACCTCCAAAACCACCACCGCCCCATCCACGGCTTGAGCTTCCGAGCATATTTCCTAAAATAAATGGCCCTAACCAACCACTGCCTCTGCGGCTCATCATGCCACCACCACCTCTGCCTCCACGGCCGATAAACATTATTATTAAAACAATAATAACGATTAATACAAAAATACCTCCGCCACCTTCACCGTTATCCTTTTCCCGCGGATCATGATATTCACCCGCTGCAGCCTTGCCCAAAGAATTGATGGCAAGATTTAATCCGCGATAATAATTTCCTTCCCTGAAATTTGGCTGTATATCATTTTCTATGATACTTTTTGCCGTAACATCAGGTATTGCGCCTTCAAGACCATAACCAACTTCGATCCTTATTCTGCGATCCTGTATTGCAGCAAGAATAAGGATACCGTTATTATGTTTTTTATTACCAATTCCCCAATCGCGGAAAGTATTTACCGCTACATCTTCTATCGCTTCATCATTCAATGTATTTACCAAAACAATGGCGATCTGGTTTGAGGTGCTGTCGTCCAAAGCCACCAATTTGCTTTCAAGCGTTTCTTCCTGTTCGGGCAAAAGCACATGCGCATAATCTACAACCAAACGCGGGGGATTTGGTTTGGGTATTGACTTTTGCGCTAATGTTATAAGCGAGAAAAAAAGAAATATAAAAAGTGCTAAAAAACGCTTCATCAGGATATCAACACAAGGTGTTGTGTCATCATTAAATTATTTACCAAATACTATATCGTCGGGAAGTTCATTTTTATCAACTGCTGCATTGTAGGGAAAATGAACACTTAAAACTTCGCCAATATCGCTCACCACTTTTGCAATGCCCTCAGCATAATTTTCTTTATTAAAATCTGAAAGCATTGTACGTACTTCCTTCTGCCAAAACTCTGCTCCTGCTTTTTTATATATACCTTCATCAGCAAAAACAGCTAACTGGCGATGCTTCATTGCTATGTAAACCAATACACCATTTTTTTCCGCGGTTTCATTCATCTTCAAACCATAAAAAAGTTCTGCCGCACGGTCTAAAGGCTCAACAAACCTGCATTTGCTTTCAACATAAACCCGCACTTCACCGCTTGTTCGCTGTTCTGCAGATTGAATAGCATTTACAACTTTTTGCTGTTCTCCTTCCGTAAAAAAAGCAGGTGTTTTCTTTTTAAAAAATGACAGCATAACAATTACTTAATATCGAAGTTAATATCAGGTGCTTTTTCAGAACCCGGTTCTGCCTGGTAATAAGCTTTTTCATGGAAACCAAAAATGCCTGCGTACAGGTTATTGGGAAATGTTCTTACCATAAGATTATAATTATTAACTGAAGCATTATAATCTCTTCTTGCAACATTTATCCTGTTTTCAGTTCCTTCTATTTGTGTTTGAAAATCCCTGAAAGCTTGCGTGGTTTTAAGATCGGGATAAGCTTCTGCAACAGCCATCAAACGGCCAAATGCACCTTGCAACGAAGCCTGCGCCTGCTGATATTGTTGCAAAGACTGAGGGTTATCAAGATTTACATTTACACTTGTAGCTCTTGAACGCGCATCTATCACCTCTTTCAAAGTTGATTTTTCAAAATTGGCTGAACCTTGTATAGTTTTTATAACGCTGTTGTAAAGGTCTGTTCTGCGTTGGTAATTTGTTTCTACATTACTCCACGATTGTTTAACCTGCTGGTCTCCTGTTACCAAACCATTGTATTTACTGCATCCGCAACCACCAACAAATACTAATGCAATAACGATAATAATCAATATCAGATTTCTTGATTTCATGTTTCAATAGTTTAATTTATCGAAAATACTTTTTTTGTTTCGTTGTACAGTTATTTAGGTATAAATATTATAAAACCTAACAAATAATTTTATACCAATATCATTTCTTCTTTGCCATTCAACTTCAACTTGTACCGTTAATATAAACAGAGTTCATTATTAAAAGCTATAACTGCATCTTTACATCACTCCACTTCTACCATTATTTCTCCAACTTCCACCAGTAACATTATTGCCTGTAATATTTATTACGTGCATCAATATTTATTATTAAAATAAAATTTATGATATGAAAAAAATGTACTTCCTGATTGGTTGCCTGATCGTTTTATTAAGTTCATCCTGCCAGTGGCATAACGGTGTTGATATAACTGTTTCTGAAGATGAAGAGGTTTTTAAAATGACCGCTCATTACTATCCAGAAAAAACAAAACAAGTTCACGAGTTTCTGGATAAATATTTTCTCGATAAAACGAATTTTTCTTTTACAAACAACTACATAGATGAACGTATTACACTTAACGACCACACAACTTTTTATTTAAAAACTCGTCCCGGTAATTTTGGTATCCGTTTCAATAAAACAAAAAACACTTCACAATCTTATGAAGAAGTAAAAAAGATGTGCGATGAAGTAAAAAATATTATAGCACAATAATACCGCATTTCCTTTTGAATAAACATTTACATTTCGTTTCACAAATATTTTTTTCAAATAAAGAGCGTGCAACTATATTTGCAGCCAGTTCTTTAAAATTCTTATCAAGAAAGGCAGAGGGAAATGGCCCGATGAAGCCTTGGCAACCCCACATTCAATATGTGAAAGGTGCTAATTCCATCACGTACGCAACGTGAAAGATAAGTCAGCGTAACAGTTTGAGATCTTAAGCGATAATTCGTAAAACATATCAAGCTCACCTGACTGAGGTGGGCTTTTTTTATGCCCGATCCTAAGGGAGATATTTCCTGCTTTTCCTGATAAGTTTAAAACTTATTATTCACCATTTTTAAAAATTCCCGCCAGGGAGATGGAGGCCTTATGAGTCAATTACATTTTGAAACACTTCAGGTTCATGCAGGTCAGCAAATTGACCCTACAACCAAATCACGTGCAGTACCCATTTATCAAACCACTTCTTTCGGTTTCGACAATGCTGAACATGCAGCTAACTTATTCGGGTTAAAACAATTTGGTAACATTTACACCCGCATTATGAACCCGACTACGGATGTGTTTGAACAACGTATCGCGGCGTTGGAGGGCGGCGTTGCCGGATTGGCCACATCTTCCGGGCAGGCATCGCAATTTCTTGCACTCACAAACATTTTACAAGCTGGTGAAAACTTTGTTACTTCTTCTTACTTATATGGCGGAACGTACAACCAGTTTAAAGTTTCATTTAAGCGTTTAGGCATTGAAGCACGCTTTGCAGATGCTGACAATGCAGAATCTTTTGTTCCGCATATTGATAAAAATACCAAAGCCATTTATCTTGAAACCATTGGTAACCCACGTTTAAACATTCCTGATTTTGAAAAATTTGCTGCACTGGCAAAAGAATATGATCTGCCACTGATCGTCGACAACACTTTTGCTGCAGGCGGTTATTTATTCCGCCCGATTGAGCACGGTGCAAACATTGTTGTACAGGCAGCAACAAAATGGATTGGTGGTCACGGTACAGCAATCGCCGGTGTTATTGTTGATGGTGGAAATTATAATTGGGGCAATGGAAAATTTCCTCAGTTTAGTGAACCTTCAGAAGGTTATCATGGTTTGAATTTCTGGGAAGTTTTTGGTGAAGGAAATCCTTTAGGCCTGCCAAATATTGCTTTTATTATTCGTGCAAGAGTAGAAGGTTTACGTGATTTTGGCCCTGCGCAAAGTCCGTTCAATTCTTTCCTTTTGTTGCAGGGGATAGAAACATTATCGCTTCGCATGGACCGCCACGTGCAAAATACGCAGGCACTGGCAGAATGGCTGGAGCAACATCCGCTGGTAGATTATGTTTGGTATCCGGGATTAGAAAGCAGTCCTTATCATCAGCTTGCAAAAAAATATTTGAAAAAAGGTTATGGTGGCGTATTGAACTTTGGTGTGAAAGGCGATAAAGCAAAAGCAGCAGAATTTATTGATGCATTAAAATTGGCAAGCCATTTAGCAAATGTTGGTGATGCAAAAACATTGGTTATTCATCCTGCATCTACAACACACGAACAATTAAGTGAAGAAGAACAAAAGGCAGCCGGCGTTTTACCAAACTTAATTCGTGTAAGTGTAGGCATTGAACATATTGATGATATAAGAGCTGATTTTGAACAGGCATTTGACAAAGTGTTTGCAAATCAGCATACAGTTAGTTAAGGTGAACACGGAGTTGCAGAGAGAAGGCCGTCATGCTGAATTTATTTCAGCATCTCTTGGATAAAAAGAAATGACAGGAGATATCCTGAAACAAGTTCAGGATGACGGTCTCAATAAAGTTCTGAACGTACAAGTGAGTGACACAACAGAAGCTCAATAGCAGCAATGAAGCTGATAACAAAAAAATAAAAAACAAAAGATTGGCGAAGATTTTCAGATATAATAAAACATTTCAGTTAGAAAGCGGGAGAACATTACCAGGTTTACATTTGGCTTATACCACTTCGGGTAAACTGAATGAAGATAAGAATAATGTAGTTTGGATATTTCATGCATTAACAGCCAATAGCGATCCTAGCGAATGGTGGCCCGGACTTGTTGGTCATGGTGCATTTTTTAACCCGGATAAATATTTTATTGTCTGCGTAAACATGCCTGGAAGTTGTTACGGAAGTATTGGTCCGCTTGATACAGATGCATCTACCAATCAACCTTTTTATCACAACTTCCCTCTTTTTACCACGAGAGATATGGTTCGTGCCTACCAGTTTTTAAAAGCTGATTTAGGCATAGAAAAAATCCATCTTGGTATTGGCGGTTCAATGGGCGGACAACAATTATTGGAGTGGGCAATTGAAGAACCGGAGTTATTCGAATACATTGTTCCTATTGCAACCAATGCAAAACATTCCCCGTGGGGAATTGCATTTAACGCTTCGCAAAGGTGGTGCATAACAAACGATAAAACCTGGAAAGAAAAACAGGTTGATGCAGGACTTGAAGGAATGAAAGCTGCAAGATCATTGGCGTTGTTATCGTACCGGCATTATGAAACGTATGATGCATCTCAACAAGGCTTTACCGCAGAAACAGAATTACTGAGTGTTGATAAACAAATTTCGAAGGCAGAAAGTTACCAGCATTACCAGGGAGAAAAATTAGCAAGGCGCTTCAACGCTTTTAGCTATTATTTTTTAAGTATGGGAATGGATAAACATGATGTAGGTCGGGGAAGAGTTTCCTTACAAGCTGCTTTAAATGGAATAAAAGCTAAGGCTTTGGTGATCGGAATTTCAACGGATATCTTATTTCCACCGGCTGAACAGGAATTTTTAGCCGCATATATTCCCGGTTCGCAGCTTGCAATCATCGATTCTTATTATGGTCATGATGGCTTTTTGCTGGAGTACGATGCTATCACACAACAATTGGAAAAATGGTGTCCCCATCCCCCAAAAAGGAGTGAGGAAGAACCTTTAAAAGCAACATCTGCAAAGGAAAATAGTATTCATTGAAATAAATCATTCATAAAAATTCCCCTTTAGGGGTTAAGGGCATGGAAGCACATAAACGGTTAACGATAGGATTATTTGGATTTGGTGTAGTGGGTGAAGGTTTGTACAGAGTTTTGCAGCAAACACCTTCCTTAAAAGCTACTATAAAAAAAGTTTGTATCAAACATGCAGGCAAGAAGAGAAATGCACCCGAAAGTCTATTTACAACAGATAAAAATGAATTGCTTTTTGATAAAGACATCAATGTAATTGTAGAAGTGATAGATGATGCAAATGCAGCATTTGAAATTGTTTCTACTGCGCTAAAAAACGGTAAAGCTGTTGTGAGTGCGAGCAAAAAAATGATAGCTGAACATTTACCAGAAATTCTGGAATTACAACAACAAACTGAGCTTCCTTTTTTGTGCGAAGCCGCAGCCTGTGCGTCTATTCCTGTTATAAGAAATTTGGAAGAATATTACGACAACGACCTCTTGCACTCCATTAAAGCAATTGTGAACGGTTCAACCAATTTTATTCTTACAAAAATGTTTGAAGACAAACTGGAGTTTACAGAAGCATTATTGCTTGCACAACAATTAGGTTTTGCTGAAAGTAATCCGGCGTTAGATGTGGAAGGCTTTGATGCGGTGAATAAATGGACATTCCTTTTGACACATGCTTATGGTATTGTTGAACATCCATCGAATATTTTGTTCACGGGTATTCAGAATATTCAGCTAAGCGATGCAAAAGTGGCGAAAGAAAAAGCGTATGACATAAAACTGGTAGCGCAGGCAAAAAAATTAAAGAATGGAAAAGTTGCTGCATTTGTACTGCCACAGTTTATCCCGCATGACGATCATCTTGCATTTGTAAAAAATGAATATAACGGTGTGGTGATAGAAAGCGGTTTCGCTGATAAGCAATTTTTCTATGGTAAGGGTGCAGGAAGTTTCCCAACGGCTTCTGCAGTACTGAGTGATATTTCAGCTTTGCGTTATGATTATAAATACGAGTATAAAAAATTGTATTATCACAAACCCAGTGAGTTGACTAATGATTTTTATGTAAGAATCTATATAAGTTATGACGATCTGAAAAAAATTCCAAAAGATGATTTTGAATGGATCGAAGAATTTCATAGCGGCAGGGAAAGAAGTTATTTTATCGGTGTTATTCATTTTGAAAAACTCGTGAAAAATAAGTGGTGGAAACAGCAGGGAATTTCGCTCATTTTAGCGGCAGATGCAGTAATAGAAGATATTGAAATAAGAAACCTGAAAAGAAAAAGTCTTGAGCTGGCTGGCATTGTATTGTAAGTTTTATGGGATTTAATTTTCAAAAGCTTCGTTATAAAACGGAGCTTTTTTTGTATGAAGAAAAGTGTATTTGTAAATTGAATGATTAACTTTTGATGAAACTATTAGTCCAAGAAAAAACTTTTCAATTGAGAGCATTTCAATTTATAACAATAACAGCCATTTTATTTTGTTTCGCATTTACCGCAAAGGCACAGAAAGTAGAGGATATTTTCTTTCATCTTTATACGGACAGTTTAAAAAAAGG
>JAEZRL010000092.1 GCA_023440945.1 Bacteroidota bacterium | reverse complement strand
GTAATGAAAGGGATAAGTGATTACCCTGTTGATATGTTGATTTTATATGGGTTGATAATAAGTTTTGTGGTTATCGCAGTTCGTTTTATATGGGCTATACCGGCAGCCATGTTACCCCATTATCTGCTGAACAAAAGAAAGAGTGATACTCCTCCGCCTGACCCGCGAAATATGATAATATTTGCCTGGTCCGGAATGCGTGGCGTTGTATCAATGGCCGCTGCTTTGGCATTGCCGCTCACACTGAAAGATGGTTCCGCCTTTCCGCAACGCGACCTGATAATTTATCTCTCATTTTGCGTTATTCTTTCTACTTTGGTAGTACTTGGATTAACCTTGCCATGGATCATCCGTAAACTTAAACTTGAGCCTTACTCAGTAGTTATGGAAGAGTACGATGTTCGCACAAGA
Source organism: Bacteroidota bacterium (assembly GCA_023440945.1). Taxonomy (GTDB): domain Bacteria; phylum Bacteroidota; class Bacteroidia; order Chitinophagales; family Chitinophagaceae; genus JAEZRL01. Next base: position 8,652 of record JAEZRL010000092.1, on the reverse strand, counting down.
ATCGTTACTGCAGCGATCTCTTATATTGAGGAAAGTGCGTCTCTTATTTCTGACGACTTGCTTAATAATATTAAAAGTAAATACGAAATAAAATATAACCGTTTACAGAAAACCGATTTGCCTCCCGATTATTTTAAGGATGGACATACACTGCAGGAAAATGTTTTTAATCAGTTTTCGAAAATGCAGATTGATCTAATTGGTGTTGAAAGAAAAACGCTTCAGCAATTGCATCGTTCCGGTAAAGCAAGTGAACAGGTTCTGCGTAAAATAGAAAGAGAACTTGATCTTGAAGAAACAAGATTGCAGATGGAGATGTATGCAACAGTTCCATTTTAAAATGAAACTGTTTATTTGATAAAAACAGCAAAAGCTGAAATCATGCCTCCACCGTCTGAAGTCACAAACTTATTTCACCAATAACTCAATTGTGTATTTGCTTTCTTTAATACTTTGATTAAATTTATGTTTCTTCTAAACATAAAACCCCTTGCAACCATGAAAAAAATCATTAAAATCAGTCTTGCCATTTTCTTATTTGCTGCTATTGCTTCCTGCACGAAAGAGACCATCAAAACTACCGCACCGGAAGATCAAACTTCAACTACAGCAGATGATGCTGCAAAAGTTACCTTGCATATTGGTGATATGCATGCAGGTGGCATTATCTTCTATCTTGACTCTACCAAAAAGCATGGATTAGTAGCTGCTCCAAAAGATCAAAGCGCCGGTATAAAATGGTATAACAATAAATATGTTGTTACCAATGCTACAGGTGCTGCTATTGGTACCGGTAAAAGCAATACAAATAAAATTGTAAACAAACAGGGCAGTGGCAAATACGCAGCAAAATTATGTGCCGACCTGGTACTTAACGGTCATGGAGATTGGTATTTACCATCCAAGCAGGAATTGAATCAGTTGTATAAGCAAAGAAGCAAAGTACCGGGATTGCAAGGCACTAACTACTGGAGTTCAACAGAATCGAATAAACAGAATGCATGGGACCAGGTAATGGCGGGAGGATACAAGTTTGCAGACAACAAAAGCTTTACTCTACGAGTAAGAGCTATTCGTTCTTTTTAATGTAAGCTTTATAACAAGCAATGATAATAGCAGGTTTTACAGCCTGCTATTATTATGCATATTATTCACAGTAAAGAACAGAACCTTGAAGTGAGTGACACAACGAAGATGCCATGAAATACTTTTGCCGGTAACAAAGTAAGAATTATACGCATTACAATAAAAGTTATTAATAAATGCCGATAGTAAACTTCGTTCACCTATAATATCCTGTTATAATAAACAGATTTTTTCTGCTTAAGGAAATAAGCAATACAATTTGTGTCTATTTTTGGCAGTTAAACGTACAACTTGAAAAGATTGATACAAAGGTTTACGAGGTGGGAATTGTGGCCGTTTTACCTGATCTATGCACCGCTGGTTTTTGTGTGGCTTTATTATGCACTTAAAGCCCGTTCTTTCTGGTTTTTTTCTCCTGCTAATCCTACGCTTGAGTTTTCCGGTTTTGAAGGTGAGAGTAAAAAAGAAATGTATGAGCAACTTCCTCAGCAATACTACCCTAAAACAGTTTATGTAACAGCGAGGGAAGATTATAACCAATTGGCGAAAGCTATAGCAGATAAGCATTTTACGTATCCTTTAGCAGTTAAGCCTCAAACGGGAATGCATGCTTTGATGTTCAGAAAAATAGAGAATGAAGCACAGTTAAAACAGTATCATAGTTATGTGAATGTTGATTATTTGGTGCAGGAATATGTTGATCTTCCGATGGAGTTTAGCGTGTTTCATATTCGTTATCCGAACGAAACAAAAGGTAAGATAACGGGCTTTATTTTGAAAGATTATTTAGCTGTTACAGGGGACGGAACTTCCACTTTATCGCAGTTGATAAAACAACACCCGAAAGCTAAGCTGAGAGAGGAAGAAATGAAGCAGCGTCATGCAAAACAATTAAATAATGTTATTCCAAAAGATGAGAAATTTTATCTCAGTATTGCAGGTAATCACAACAGGGGTGCAAAATTTGTAAACCTGGAACATGAAATTGATGAAAAACTTTGTTCGGTGTTTGATAAGATAAGTGTTGAGGCAGGACAATTTTATTTTGGCCGTTACGATCTTAAATGCAGTTCTGTTGAAGACTTGAAAAATGGAAAAAATATTGCGATACTTGAATTTAATGGGGCAGGTGCAGAACCCAATCACATTTATGATTGCAACATGAAATATAAAGACGCACTTAAAATAATTGTGCAGCACTGGGATGACCTTTATAAAATTGCAAGGATAAATAATCAAAAAGGTGTTCCTTACTGGCGTTACAGTGATGGCATGAAATACCTGATGAATGCCAAGCGTTTTTTCAAAAAGCTTAATGAGCATGATCTTAATTTTCAATTCTAATTGATCTTCTCTTTTTATTGTTCTTGTTCGTTACGTATCATTGCATACTTTTTTTGCTAATGGACTTTGTAATGATATTATTCTGGGGAATGCTGATAAGCTTTCTCGGTCAGTTGCCTTTTGGTGGTGTTAACATGACGGCCACTCAATTGAGCGTTCAGGAAGGTTTTTGGTGTGCCTGGAAATTTGCGCTGGGTATTGCATTGGTAGAAGTTATTTACCTGCGTATTTCCCTAACTGCAATGAGTTGGGTAGTGGAGCACAAAGTTTTCTTTAATGTTTTAGGATGGCTAACAGTTGTATTATTTGTTGCGCTTGGCGTCTTGAGTTTTGTGGCTACAAGTAAACAAACTGCTGACAAAGCTCTACTGTTGAACAATCGCATCAACCGTTTTTTTTTAGGTGCAAGCATGAGCGCTGTTAATCCTGTTCAAATTCCTTTCTGGTTTATCTGGAGCAGTTATCTTATCAATAACAATGTGCTTCATACAAATAATGTTGATTATACTTTTTTTACCATTGGTGCAGGCTGCGGAACGTTAGCCGGACTTGCAGTTTACATTCATGGCGGTAACTGGGTTGTTACAAGAATGAAAACAAGTAATCGCACATTAAATAAAATTGTAGGGTTTATTTTTATTTTAACTGCATTGATACAATTGTATAAGATGATACATGATTCAGGTTTGTAAAAAAATTCGTTCTGCAAAGCCATTATTATTCTATTCTCTATAGTATTTTATTGCATCGCTGCTGTCCGAATTATGGTGAGTGTGACTAATTTGTACGTTCGGTTTTCATGGCAACAGTAAGTATGATTAACAGCTTCTCACTTTAACTCAAACAGCTTCTAACACCATTCATCTTTCTCTCAAACCAAACATAACATCACTCTTTATAAAATTTGCAGTTGGTCATTAAAAACCTAATTTCAGCAAAACTAACAGCGTGAATGTTTTAAGCATTAATAGTCTGAGTAAAAATTACGGGCATATACAGGCTTTAAAAAATGTTTCTTTTACTGTGCCACCTGGAAGCGTTTTTGGTATTCTTGGCCCTAACGGCCGCGGCAAAACAACTTTGCGTGGTATTGTAATGGATATTCCTCGCCCTACTTCTGGCAGCTTTCTTTTTTATGATGAACCGTCGAATGCAGAACGACGCAAACAAATTGGAACCTTACTCGAAACGCCAAATTTTTATCACTATTTATCCGGTGAAAGAAATTTGCGCATTGCTGCAGAAATAAAAGGCAAGGGCTTCAACGACATTAACACTGTTCTTGAAAAAGTAAATTTATACCAGCGCAAAACAAGCAAATTCCGCACTTACTCTTTGGGGATGAAACAAAGATTAGCAATTGCTTCTGCATTGTTGGGTGATCCGGATGTTTTGATTTTTGATGAACCAACAAATGGTCTTGATCCCGTTGGTATTGCGGAGATTAGAGAGTTGATTAAACGTCTTGCCGGTGAAGGTAAAACTATTATTATGGCAAGTCATTTACTCGATGAAGTAGAGAAAGTTTGTACACATGTTGCCATTTTGAAGCAAGGTACACTGATAACATCCGGCGCTGTTGATGAAGTACTGGTAAATGAAGATATTGTTGAAGTTTCTGCTGCAGATCTGCCAAAACTTGAAAGTGTTTTACAAACTTTAAATGGTTATACAGGTTTAAAAAAAGCGAAAAACTATTTGCAGCTTTCTTATACAAACGGCACTGCAAATCTCGAAGCCATAAATCAATATTGTTTCAACAATAATATTGTACTAAATCATTTGCAATTGAAAAAGAAAAGTCTTGAAACAAAGTTCCTCGAATTAACCAATAACTGATCATTATGCTAAAGCTCTTAAAAATAGAATGGCTGAAAGTTAAGTATTATAAAGCTTTCTGGATATTTCTTGCTTTGTATGTTGTAGCACTTTACAGCATTAATTATATCGTTTATCAATTTCAGGACCAAATAAAAAAAGGAAATGTCCCACTTGATATTTTTCCTTACAATTATCCACGAGTGTATCAAACCATTGCCTGGGCAAGTAGCTGGCTTTTGTATTTCCCTGGAATGTTGATGATACTTATTATCTCCAACGAGTATTCTTTTAAAACACATCGCCAAAACATTATTGATGGCTTAACAAGAAGAGAATTTATTGTAAGTAAGATATTAGTAGGACTTGTTATCTGTGTGCTTACAACTATTATTTGTTTCATTATCGCTGCTTATTTCGGTGTTTCTTTTTCCGGTAAATTTTCTTTTGAGGGTGCTGAATTTATTGGTTACAGTTTTATTCAAACGGCGTGTTATTTATTTTTTGCCATGATACTTGCTGTGCTGCTGCGTAAAAGTGGTTTGGCAATGGCTGTGTTCTTTTTATATGGATTGGTTTTCGAGCAATTGATTGGCGGCATTGTTGATAATAAAATTATAAACAGTCATCATTTCTGGTATTACATGCCTTTACAATCAACCGATGTTTTAATTCCCATCACTTTCGGAAAAGAGATTTTTTATGCAGATGCGCCTTCGTCATTAACACTTATAATTGTTGCATGTGTTTATATCAGTTTGTATTGTTTTCTTTCTATAAAAAAGTTTGAAACAGACGATCTGTAAAAGTATTTTTATGTACTGAGCCGCATTGCTACTATTAAGCTTTTGTTGTGTCACTCACTTGTACGTTCTGTTCTTTACGCAACTTTTTTTCTTGCTTGTTTTTATACCACAGACAACATAGCAATTGAGGATTATAAGAGAGAGTATGTAATTATATACTAAGAAGAATAATAAGCAGCAGCATAAAAACTTTTTTTAAATGCCGCAGTGCTTTGGTTAAATTATTATCCACTGATTTTACAGAAATAGAAAGCATTTCTGCCACTTCTTTATAAGTATAACCCTGTAACCGTATAAGCTGGAAAACTTTCTTACGCAACTCGGGCATGGACGACAATGCATTCTGCAAACTTGCATTTACATCAAAATTTATGGATGTACTTGAAACTTCACGAGATGTTTCTGTAACTGCTTTTTTTATTTTTGCAGCCTTGTTCTCTGCACGTAAATGATCAATATAAACTGTTCGTGCAATATGAAATAAATGTTGCTCTAATGAATAGGTATTGTTAAGTGAAGAACGATATTTCCACAGTTTGAAAAAGGTTATTTGCAACAGATCTTTTGCATCTTCACTGGAAGTTGTTTTCTTAAAAAAGTACGCATACACTTTTTGGCGGTAAAGTATATACGCCTGTTCATAAGCAAGTTCGTCTCCTTGTTTTATGGCATCAATCATCTTCTTCAAACCTAAGTAATTTTATAGTAAAAGCAAATGCGGTTGCACATTTTTTTATACGCATTTACAATAGTTGTTAAAGATTCTTTTTTTGCAACAACAACCATCTTGTGCTATAACCTTTCATAGGGATAACTACCTTTTGCTGTACAGTGAAAGCTTCGGATGTAAGCACATCCTTCAACTGCCAGCCGGCTTTTTTACTAAGAAGCGAAGCGTATTTTTGAATACCTATTTCTGCATTTGCATCACTGCTGTCAAGATTGAGAAGGATAATAAATTTTTGTTGCTCACTTTCTCTTGTAAAAGCAAGCAGAGTGGAAGAAGGCAAAACAAGGATTTCTTCCATTTGCCTGCTTCTTAATGCTAAAAAAGCAGAACGAAGCTTTGTAAGTTTTGCATAATAATCAAAAAGTCCATAATGGTCTGAAGACTGAATGGAAGAATCAGCAGAAAATATTAGTCTGCCTGAATAAAGCGGGCTTACAAAACCAACTTCCTGTCCGCAATAGATCATGGGAACACCAGGCAGACTGAACAATAAAGCTGCAGCCATTTTTGTACGATCAACACCATGATCGGCAATAAAACGAGGTAGATCATTGTTCTCTAAAAAACGAAAAAGACGATGCCGGGATGAATCGTTTTTAAACAGTTGCCTTCGCAGCATATCCGCACGTTTTTTTGAATCAGGAAAATTGAAAATGGTAAAGCTTTTCTTCGGATCATACTCATATTGCCAGCTCCAGTGCGAAACCCACGAAGTATCTTTTTCCCAATCATAAGCCAGGTCAAAACCAAGTTTATAAACATTTTCGTCAGCGCCTTTATCTTCCGCAAGCATTAAAAAGTCGGGCTTTATACTTTTTAGCTCCGTTCTTAACTGTTGTGCAAACTGCTCACATCTTGCATTAACACCCCATACAGCATCAAAACGAAATCCATCAATATCAAATTCTCTTAACCAATATTTACAAGCTTCTGTTATCCATCGCAGTACTTCCGGATTATCATAATTAAGATTGATCAGGTGCTTCCAGAAATAAAATATAAAGTCATTTTTGTCCTTGTGGTAATAAGAAGAATAAGCGGCACCATCATCCTCATGTTGATAGAAATCATAATAATGAGAAGATGTGCCGTTTTGAATAACGTCTTTTGAATAAGGATGATAAATAGAGGTGTGGTTAGGAACAAAATCAAACATTATACGAATGTTCCTGCTTTTTGCCTCTTTTATCAGTTGTTTTAACTGTGCTTCATCACCCAACTCTGGCCGCAGCGAAAAATAATCTGTTATTCCGTAGCCTTGCCCGCCATCGGCATTTTTATAAACAGGTTGCAGCCAGATGGTATTAATGCCCAATTGTTTTAATTCCGGTAGTTTTTGAATAATGTCTTTATATGTTCCATGTTTTACAAAATAGGAGGGTGTTATTTCGTAAATAATCGCATCGTTTATCCAGTCTGCATATTCGTTTTGCAAATCAAATGCAGTTGTTTGATCACCTTTTTTTGTGATGAAAGTTTTGAAAGTAGCAGAATCTTTACCGCTGATTACAAGAAGATCAAAATAATAGACACCATCAGCAGAAGGAATTGAAACAGTTGCAACACTGTCTTTTGAATGAGTGATTCTTACAGGAGAAGGATTTTTCATATCAGCCCTCCAATAAAATTGTATTGGTTTATTAGATGGATTGTAGATAATTTTTGTATGAAGCGATAGGTTATGCTTTTGCACTTTAGCATAAGGCTTAACAACAGGCAAAGGATGATAACCCAAGCGAAGATGAATCTCTTTTGATGAAACCGTTTGTCCGTTATCTTCAGCTATTACTTTTATGTTATTTCCTTCTTCAGAAACAATGAGTGGAAAAGAAAAACTACTGTCCTTTTTTACTTGTGCGAAAAAGCTTGAATCATTTGAATAAACGATAACACGATCAGCAAAGAAACCCGCTAATTTTCCTTTTATGTTTTGTTGTGGTAACCATACAACAGCATTATTGTAAAATAAAATTATCTCTGAAGCTTTATTTGACTTTATAACAAATGACAAGCAGATAAGTAAAAATGTTTTTAACAGGTTTTGCGTGTATGATCTTTTCAAGATAAGCAGTTTTAGATCCAGTTGAAATACGAACAGCTATATCAAACTTAGGAATAAAATGGGGTGAGATAAAACCGGCAGCAAGAAATTGCTTTAGTTATTAGGTCGATAGCCCTCCTACCATTTCAGCACATCCACTTATTTTTTATACATCCTTCGTCTTCTAAAAAGTTAAAGGATTTAAAATATTAAACAGTTGATTAATTAAATTAAACAGTTGTTTAATTTTGCGCCCTCATTTCATGAATCGTACATATAAAAAGAAACATATTATAAACCCAGCCGGTACCTTATCTGTAATTAGGAAGGAAACACAAATTAAAAGGTTTTTTAAAGAAGGTATAAACATTGTATTTGTAACAAATACTTTACCTGTAACAATAATGCACACTTTACAGATTAGCGGCTTTGCCCAAAAACATTTGAAGAAGCATATAAAAGATCATTCGAACGTATCATTTAAACAAATATTGAATTATGAAGAATAAGATATTGCTGTTAGTACTTGGTGCAATACTGAATATATCCTGCTGGAGTTTTTCTTACAGTCAGAATACAAAAGCATTGAGTTTGAAAGAAGCAATCGAATTAAGTTTAAAGAACAGCAATCAGTTGAAGGGAAGTACTGCGAGGATAGAAGAAGCAACTGCTGCGTTAAAAGAAGCAGTAGAAAGAAGGTTGCCTGATGTTAATGCGTCAGCTTCTTATTTAAGGCTTAATAGTGCAAATGTAGATTTGAAGGTTAAGACTGAAAATGCTGGTAGTGGAGGTAATGGTGGCAATAATGCCACATCATCCCCAAATAT
>JAEZRL010000193.1 GCA_023440945.1 Bacteroidota bacterium | reverse complement strand
GAAAAATTCTGAAGGTAATTGCTCTAATAGTTTGTTTGTATTTTTCATTTAAGTGCAAGTTTATCACTTACACACTTATTTAGACAATACCGTGTTCTCTAATGATTGTAATGGTAAATGAAGCACACACGATGGTAAAAAGAGTGGTGCTTGAAACCAAAAGAGCCGGCGGCGGCACTAAAAGATGCGCCGCCGGAACAAAAAGAGTCAACGCCGATGCAAAAAGAGTCAGCACCGGGACAAAAAGAACCGGCGGCGACTCTTTAAGAGTGAACGTTGGTTCTAAAAGAGTCGAAAGGGACTCTAAAAGAGAAGATTCCGTTACTATAGAGGCGCAATCAACACAAAAAGAGACGATTTGTCTGTAAAGAAGTGGTCATCTTAGGGCGAGCATATCACCGGCTATTCTTCAGGAATCAGAACCGAATAGGCAAACTTATTTTTTTATCTCTTCTGCATGCACATAATACAAGTAGTTTATTAATTCTACATCAAACAAAGTTGCCTGGTCAGGGGTAACAGCAGTGCTTTGCCATTGCATTGTGGGAAATATTTTTATGGTTGCTGAGCCATCATAGAGGCTTAAAGGCAAATTGAAACCATCCTCGCAATTTATCCATTTGTAATAAACTCTCTTATCATCCTTACCAAAATAAAATTCGAGCTCCGGTATCTGTGTTTTTCTCAAATACTGATCGAATACTTTACTGTAATCAAATCCGGCCTGTGCACTTATATAATCTTCTATTTGTTTTGATGTTACAGTCTGATGATAAAAAGTTTGATTTAATCCTCTTAATATCTGCCTGAACTTTTCGTCGTCATTTATACTATTACGAATGGTATGCAAAAGATTTCCGCCTTTGTAATACATATCACCACTGCCTTCATGATTTACGCCATAAGGGCCGATAACAGGTTTGTCATTTTGAATCCTTTTCCTTATTCCATAATTGTATTCATTTGCTGCCTCCTTACCAAACATACATTCTGTAAAAAGCGTTTCACTGTAATTGGTAAAACCCTCATGCACCCACATATCTGCCACGTCTTTCGAGGTAATGTTGTTACCAAACCATTCATGGCCACTTTCATGCACAATAATAAAATCCCATTTATCGCCCCAGCCTGTTCCTGACAAATCTATATTTCCATTTCTTGTGTGATAACCATTTTTATAATCATTTCCATAAGCCACTGCACTTTGATGTTCCATACCTAAATGCGGTGCATCCACCAACTTATAACCATCTTCATAAAAAGGATAAGGGCCAAACCAGTGTTCAAAACATTTCAGCATATTGTTCACGTTTGAAACCATGTGCTGCTTTGCTTTCTCAAGATTATAATCAAGTACCCAATAACTAACATCAAGTTTTCCTTTTTCGCCATTATATTCTTCATCAAAGTGCACATACTTACCGATGTAAGGAATGATGTCATAATTATTTATCGGGTTTACAACAGCCCAGGTATAGGTAGCAGTTCCATCTTTATTATTGCGTTCCATTTTCAATCTGCCATTACCAACTACAACAAGCGTATCAGGAACAATAACAGATAAGGTTGCACCCTTATCAGGCTCATCGCTTTGATGATCTTTACAGGGATACCATACACTTGCACCCAAACCCTGGCAGGCAACACTCATCCACGGTCTTCCCAAAGAATCTTTGGTCCAAATCCATCCTCCATCCCATGGAGGACGAACGGCTTCTTTTGGTGTGCCATGATAAAAAACAATCACAGCATTTTCTGATTGATATTTTTGTTTTGGAACATGTACCAGGCACACATTTTCCTGCTGTTGAAAATCCAACATTCTTTTACCGAAAAAAATGCTGTCTATAACAAGAGGTTGCTGCAGATCAATCTGCATGAATGCGGGATAACTTTCCTTAACGACTTTATAAGTGATCTTCGTAATACCTGAGATGGATTTGTTGTTATAATCGGGTTTAACAGTGATATCATATTTTGTTACATCCCACCAGGTTCTGTTGTCATTCAAGCTGCCTCTTAAAGTATCGGCATGAGTAAATTTTTCATCCTGTGCATATAACGAGAAGAAGAGAAAAGTAAAAAAGGCTGAAACCAATAATCGTTTATTCATGTATTAAAAATAATAAGTAGAATCAGTAATCTTATATAAAAATATTTGACTGGTATAAATAAAAAAAGGTAAACATGATGCTTACCTTTTTTTGAAATTTTTTTGAGATGAATTAATTCTCCCTTTTCAGTTTATCCTTGAAAACTTTTTCAAACTTTTCGAGCTTCGGACGAATAACATACTGGCAATACATCTGTGCGGGATTAGAGTTATAATAATTCTGATGATAATTTTCAGCAGAATAAAAATTCTTATAAGGTTCTATTGCCGTAACGATCGGTTTGGTCCATGCACCGCTTGTATCAAGTGCTTTTTTATATTCTTCGGCTTTTTCTTTTTGCTCTTCGTTATGATAAAAAATAACGCTGCGGTATTGTGGTCCAACATCATTCCCCTGTCTGTTTAAAGTAGTTGGATCATGTGTTTTCCAAAACACTTCGAGCAGTTCATCATAAGTGATTTTTGTAGGATCGTAAATAACCTGGCAAGCTTCTGCATGACCGGTAGTTCCGGAGCAAACCTGCTCGTAACTGGGGTTTACAACATCGCCGCCGCTATAACCACTTATTACTTTAACCACTCCATTTAACCGTTGAAAAATTGCTTCTGTACACCAGAAACAGCCCGTACCGAAAGTAGCGGTATCCGTTCTTACTCCGTCGGATATTCTTTCATCTGCCATATTCTTGTATTGAGTTTTATGCTCTGCGCATGATGTGAAAGAAAAAAAACTAATCAGGGCACTCCAGATGAATAAAGTCATATTTTGTTGTTTGACTTTCATGTACGCAAATAGCAAAGTAAAGATTGGTTAAACAAGTTAATTAACATTTCTGTTAATGCTTAAGCAATAGCTACTAAAGTAAAAAAAGGTGCGCTATTGTTTTAGGAAATAAAGCATGTTTGCAAATAGTTAACACTTGCTGAAGTATTTGATGCAGTACAAGTGAGTGACACAACAGGCGATGATAGTAGTAATGCAGTTGGCTCAAATAAAAAGTATAACTATAAACCTACTTACTCAACCGAAGCTTTCATTACTTCGGCTTCTGCATAATTTTTTATGAAATTGATACGGTGCTCCAGCAGGTTTCGCATGTATTTTACAAGAAACAATTTGTTGAGAAAAACGCCGAGCAGTCCGTAAGGCGTTTCAAAACTGAGAATGTTTATAACGATGGTTCCGTTATCAATTGGTTTGAAATAATGCTCGTGTTTATAAGCTGCAAAATCGCCCTGCAGCATTTCGTCCACAAAAAAAGAATACTTTTCTAATTTGGAAATACGCACTTTAAGAAACCTGTCTTTACGCAAATGTTTTGCTTTCCAGGTAACAATATCGCCTTCGTTCAATAAACCGGTGTAAGTTCCTGCAGTGGCTTGTTCGTTTGTATGTGCCATACTTTTTTTATGCAGGTCAACATTCCTGCTGATATCAAAAACCCTTTCAACAGGTGCATGTATAACTGTAGTAAGGTGAATTACAGGCACGGCATAAGCTTTTAAAACATTATAATAATACTAACTAAACGGAAATTTTACAACTTTTGCTTTTACCGGTTTATTGCGTATGAGTATAAAAATTTCTGAATCCAGTGCTGCGTGTTCGATGTTTACATATCCAAGACCGATAGCTTTATTTAACGACGGCGATTGCGTTCCGCTGGTTACATAACCGATAATTGCTCCTTCGTTATCGGCAATTTGGTAATCGTGTCTTGGAATGCCACGTTCAACCATTTCAAAGCCAACCAGCTTGCGTTTGATGCCTTCCGCTTTTTGTTGCTTTAGAATATCTTCTGCTGTAAAATTAATTTCTTTACTCAATTTGGTTATCCAGCCTAAACCGGCTTCGAATGGTGTAGTGGAATCATTAATATCATTTCCATACAAACAATAACCCATCTCCAAACGCAACGTATCTCTTGCACCGAGGCCAATCGGTTTTATACCTGAAGAAGCTCCTGCTTCAAAAATTGAATTCCATATTTTTTCAGCATCGTCACCCTTGTCTTCAAAATATAATTCCACCCCGCCGGAGCCGGTATAACCGGTTGCACTTATTAAAACATTGTCAACACCGGCAAAAGTTCCTTTTACAAAAGTGTAATATTTCAGATTAAGAATATCGAGGTCAGTAAGAGACTGAATGATCTTTGTTGCATTTGGTCCCTGCACAGCTAACAAACAGGTTTTGTCGCTTATGTTGTGCATCTCAACATTGTTTGTGTTGTGTTCCTGCAGCCAGTTCCAGTCTTTTTCTATGTTCGATGCATTAACAACGAGCATATATACTTTGTTCTGCTCAATGCAGTAAATAATAAGATCGTCAACAATCCCGCCTTTGTTATTGGTAAAACAACTGTATTGCGCTTTTCCGTTCGTAAGTTTTGAAGCGTCGTTAGTAGTTAGCCGCTGAATAAGTTCCAGCGCCTTTTCTCCTTTCAAAATAAATTCACCCATGTGGCTAACATCAAATACACCTGCGTTGTTGCGAACCGCTGCATGTTCATCATTAATACCGGTATAACTTATGGGCATATTATAACCTGCAAACTCAGCCATCTTTGCTCCTAAAGCAGTATGCATTTTTGTAAAAGGCGTATTTTTCATCATATCATTTTAAAAAAACAAATTTAGGTTTTTGAACCTGCTGATAGATTTTATAAGAAGGTATTTCTCGGGAGATTTTATAATGATAAAAAAATAAGCACAGAAAAAGCGTAGATACAACCTTTTTAAGGCATCACCTCCGCATTTTGGAGGTTCGTTACAGACAAATCGTCTCTTTTAGGGGTCAGGGGGACCCCCTCTACA
>JAEZRL010000192.1 GCA_023440945.1 Bacteroidota bacterium | reverse complement strand
CGTTCGTACAAAAGGTGCAATGAACTGTATTATATCTTCCGAAATTCTCGATATTGATAAATTGAAAGAAGAACTGGCAAAAGTTCCTGATATGGCCGGACTTGAGCTGGCAAGTGTTGTAAGTACTGACGAAGAATATGAATTAGGAGATCCTGATGCGGAATTTAAAGTAGCTGTAATGGATTATGGTGTGAAGAAAAATATTCTGAATTGTTTGGTTGAAAGAGGTGCTTATGTGCGTGTTCATCCTGCAAATACTTCTATTGAACGTTTGAAAGAATTCAACGCCGATGGTTATTTTATTTCAAATGGCCCCGGCGATCCGGCAGCAATGGAATATGCAGTGGAAACAATGAAAGATATTTTGAAGGAAGAAAAACCTTTATTTGGAATTTGTCTTGGTCACCAGTTGCTCGCTTTGGCGAATGATATTCCTACTTTTAAAATGCATCATGGCCACAGAGGTTTGAATCACCCGGTAAAAAATGTAATAACCGGCCAGTGCGAAATAACAACACAAAATCATGGTTTCGGTGTAGATCCTGAAGCGGTTAGAAGTAACCCCAACATCGAGATAACGCATGTTAACCTGAACGATGAGTCCATTGAAGGTATTCGTTTGAAAAATAAGCCTGCATTCAGCGTTCAATATCATCCTGAAAGTACACCTGGTCCTTATGATTCAAGATACTTGTTTGATGAATTTGTAAGACTGATAAAAGCGCAATAAATAAACAGACCTATAAGGTTTTGAAAACCTTATAGGTCTGATCTAACCATATCTTTATAGCTGGAGTGAGCAAGCAATGAGGCGAAATTTTTTTATAACAGCTATCTTTATTTTCTGCCTGTTTTCCTTTCAATTCAGCTTTTCCCAAACAGCGGATTGGAGGGAGATAGAACAGTTTATTCATTCGCAGCATAACGAGATTAATTCGGAAAAAGATCTTGATGTTCTTGCAGTAAGCATCCAACAACATTTTAATGATTCTCTTTCCCGTTTGAAAGCTGTTTATGCCTGGGTAACGGAAAATATCTCCTACGATGTAGAAGGAAGCGAACAGCCACGTTATATCAATTCCATAGACTCTGTTCTAAAATATAAGACTGCAGTATGTTCCGGTTATGTAAATGTGTTTGTACTGTTATGTGGAAAGGTTGGTATTACCTGTAAAGAAGTGGGTGGTTACGGAAGAAGTGGCATGCATCCTTTTGAAGTGAATGAGAAATTTAAGGAAGATCATTCATGGGCTGCAGCTTGGCTTCGTGGAAAATGGAACTTGATTGATGTTACCTGGGGCAGTGGCTATACGTTGGAAGGTTCTTCAGATTTTATCAGGAACCCGAACGACTGGTTCTTTTTTACTGACCCTGCAAGGTTTATGTGGGATCATTATCCACGTGATCCTCAATGGCAGTTGTTAACCGATACTGTTAGCTGGACAGCTTTTAAAAAATATCCAATTGTTAGTTTAGGTGCAAGGGAAAATCTTGTTCAAAGCTTCTCACCTGTTGAATCCATTTTACAAACACAGGTTGGAAAGAATATAGAATTTGCCTTTACAACAGATAAAATATTGAATGGTATTTTACTAATAAGCAAAGAAGGAAACTTTACTGAGAAAGGGGGTTTAGAGAAAAAGGGTAATACGTATTATTATACTTTCAAAGTTCCTTACAACGGTTTTTATGATCTTCGCATTGACTTATTCTATCTCGGTCCCGAAGCAAGAACACTTAATAATTCTTTAATTGATTTTGTTTATTTTATTAATGCAGCTTCTGCAAATCGAAATTAAATCAATTGTTGTTTTTAATAAATGCATTAATACTTTTTGCAGCATTTTCAGAAGCATTGCCGCCAACGGATAATATCTCTTTCAATTTTGCATAATCGTTTTTCAATTGTTGCCGATGTTGTTCATCCTCCAATAATAAATGCAGCTCTTTAGTAGCATTATCAACAGTTAACTCATCCTGTATAAGTTCCTTTACAACCGGTTTATCCATTATCAGGTTCACCAGGGAGATATATTTCACTTTTATCAATCGTTTTGCTATTTGATAACTGATGTTGTTTCCTTTGTAACACACCACTTCAGGAACAACAAACAGCGCTGTTTCTAGCGTTGCGGTTCCGCTCGTTACCAACGCCGCCTTTGCCTGTGATAGCAAATGGTAAGTTTCATTTTTCAATGTGCAAACGTTCGGATAGTTTTTTAGTAAGCCTGAAAAGAAATGATCGTCCAATGAGGGTGCCTGTGCAACAATAAACTGATAAGCCGGGAAATTTTTACTTACCTCCAGCATGATGGGAAGTTTTTTAAGAATCTCCTGTTTGCGGCTACCGGGTAGTAAGGCGATGATCTGTTTATCAGGAGAAAGTTGTTTGTGTTCAATTGAATTATAATCTTCAATTACTTTCACCAAAGGATGCCCGACATACTCCACTTCCCAATTCCATTTGTTTTTATAATAATCTTTTTCAAAAGGAAGAATCACAAGCATTTTATCAATGTATTGTTTCATCTTCTTTACTCTTCCTTCTTTCCATGCCCAAACCTGCGGGGAGATATAAAAAACGGTTTTTAAGTTTTGTTGTTTTGCCCATTCTGCAATGCGAAGATTGAAGCCGGGATAATCAACCAATATCAAAACATCCGGTTGAAATTGCTGAATATCCTGTTTGCAAAAAGCAAGATTTTTTAAGATGGTTCGCAGGTTCATCAACACTTCGGCAAAACCCATAAAAGCAAGGTCTTTGTAATGTTTTACCAATGTTCCGCTTGCTGACTGCATA
>JAEZRL010000190.1 GCA_023440945.1 Bacteroidota bacterium | reverse complement strand
CGGCAACCAGGTGAGATTCACATTTGTTGGTAAGAAAGGAATTGAACATGACATCAGTATAAAGAGTAAGCGTCTTGCTAAAATTGTACAGCAATGCCGCGATATTCCCGGCAAGGAATTGTTTCAGTATTACGACGAAAATAAAACGAGGCATTGTATTGATTCAGGCGTTGTAAACAATTATATCCATAAGATAAGTGGAGGTGATTTTACAGCGAAAGATTTCAGAACCTGGGCAGGAACCGTACAAGCCTTATTAGCGTTTAAAGAACTCGGTTTTTTTGAAACGCAGAAAGAAACAAAAAAGAAAGTGGTTGAAGCACTTGATATTGTTGCACATCAGTTAGGCAACACAAGAACTGTTTGTAAAAAATATTATGTCCACCCCATTGATATCAGTTTATACGAAAGCAGGGAATTGCAGAAATATTTATCCGGTCTTGATGAAATTGAAGTAACGGATAACAAAGCCGATCTTACAACAGAAGAAAAAGTATTGATGAAGATTCTCGAAGCAATGTAGTGTTTTATAATTAGTTGCGAAAGGTTGGCACAATCTTTCTTATACCTTTATCACTATCTATTAGCGGAAAGAAATCAGGAGGTTAATACTTATCTCCTTTTTTAAAAGATGAATTACAATAAACAGACTCAATAAAAGAGATATGCAGAACGGAACAATGCTACAGTTTTTTCATTGGTACTATCCTGCAGATGGAAGTTTGTGGAATAAGTTAAAGGCAGAAGCGCATCAGCTTTCTGAATTGGGTATAACTGCGGTTTGGCTTCCGCCGGCTTTTAAAGGAATGGAAGGCGCTTCTTCCATCGGTTATGATATTTACGATCTGTACGACTTGGGTGAATTTGATCAAAAAGGGTCTGTAAGAACGAAATACGGTACGAAAGGACAATATGTTGAAGCTGTAAGAACGGCAAGAGAGGCTGGCCTTAATGTATATGTAGATATTGTTACAAATCATCTTGCAGGCGCAGATGAAACGGAAAAAGTGAAAGTGATAAGAGTTGATCCGGAAGACAGAAATAAAACCATAAGTGAACCTTTCGAAATCGAAGCTTACACGAAATTTACTTATCCTAAACGAAAAGGAAAGTATTCAAAATTTGTTTGGGATCATCAGTGTTTTACAGGTGTAGATTATGCGAAAGATATTGATGAATGTGGCATCTTCAGCATAATGAATGAATATGGCTCGGGGTGGGAAAAAGTTGTGGATGATGAAAAAGGAAATTATGATTATTTGATGCACAACGATGTTGAATTCAGAAATCCGGCGGTAAGGGAAGAATTAAGACGTTGGGTTAAATGGTTGTACGACACAGCGCCTTTTGATGGTGTCAGGCTTGACGCCGTAAAACATATTGCGCCGCAATTTTTTAATGAATGGCTTGATTTTATACGAAGTGAAATAAATAAAGATCTGTTTGCCGTAGGTGAATATTGGGCGCCGGGAAATTTGCCTTTGCTTTTAAAATATATTGATGCAACAGACGGAAGAATGTCGTTATTCGATGCGTCATTACATCACAATTTTTTTGATGCTTCAAATAAAGGAAAGGATTATGATCTAAGAACGATTCTTGATAATTCGCTTTTATCTGTAAAACCTGATTTGGCTGTTACTGTTGTTGATAATCATGATACCCAACCTTTGCAGTCATTAGAAGCACCAATCGAACATTGGTTCAAATCACTGGCTTATGCTTTAATTCTTTTACGTGCAGAAGGTTATCCATGTATTTTTTATCCTGATCTTTTTGGTGCGCATTATGTTGATAAAGGAGCGGATAATGAAGAGCATGAAATATTTCTCGAACAGGTACATGAGTTAAAAATTTTATTACAGGTACGTAAACGATTTGCTTACGGACAGCAAAGAGATTATTTTGATTATCCCTGTTGCATCGGATGGACAAGAGAAGGCGATGAAGAACATGAAGAATCAGGTTGTGCGGTTGTAATGTGCAATGCCGATGAAGGTTCAAAAAAAATGGACATGGGCAGCAGGAATGCAGGAAAAACTTTTGTTGATATGCTTAAAAAACATCCTGCAAAAGTAAATGTTGATGAAAATGGATGGGGTGAATTTTATTGTACTCCCGGCTCTGTTTCTGTATGGGTTAGCGAAAGTTCTATTTGAAAATGTTAACGACGATGGCAAATCTTTCTGGGTAAAAAATATAAGCATCAGTAAATTACTTATTATTAATAAAAATTACAATCATGAAAAACACATCTTTATCTTTCTTACTGCTCTCTTTCGTTTTTCTTTTAAGTAGTTGCGCTGCAATAGGCGGAATTTTCAAAGCTGGCGTATGGACGGGTATTATCATCGTCGCAATTGTCGTTATTTTAATTATTTGGCTTCTTAGTCGTGGCTCAAGGAAATAAGCGTTACCCTAATTAACAATATGTAATCGTATTCGCTTAGCCGATGTTGATAAATTGCTTTATTTTTAAAGCTATAATAAGCGAATATAACCCGAGCATTATAGTTTAAATATAACATGAGGTGAAAAAATGCGAGGTTAGGTTCGGTTTTTAAAAGCACTGAAAATTTTATAGATGAAGCCCAGCATAAATATTTTTAGCACTTGCAGGTAAATGTAAATGTGAGGGTACATCTGACCTTGGGAAACAAATGAAAAAATCTATAGATGAAACTCACCGTTGAGCAGCGCATTCGTTCTGGGTATATTGCAGCATTCATTTTATTACTCTTAGCATTTGTATTAGCCTTTATTACGGAAAAAAAAATGGTTCTTCAATCAAATGCTTTAAATCACACCAACACTGCTATTAATAGTCTTGAGTTTTTAGTATCTGCCACAAAAGACGCAGAAACAGGCGTGAGAGGGTTTTTACTGGTTGATGATACAGTATTTTTAGAACCATATAAAAATGCTTCATCTACCATTGATTCATTGCATAAAGTACTTACCGATCTTATAGGGAATAATCCTGTTCAAAAAAAGAATTTGCAGGAAGTAACGGTAATGATAACGGAGGAATTAAACTTACTTGAACAGCTTATTCGGCATAATACCGTAAACCCAAACTCTTTTATCGAAGGTGATAAAGCAGCAGCATATCGAGATAAGATTTTAATGGAAGATATACGTGGTAGGATAAGGGTTATGCAAAGTATCGAACAGGATATTTTTAAGGTTCGCGAAAAAGACTTCGATCGAACATCAAAGACGATTAAAATAATCAATTACATATCTATTGTGCTTGCGATAGTTCTTGCAGCTTATTCTATTATCACTTTCACAAAAGAGAATAATGCGAAAAAGAAGGCTAATGCTGATGCCCTGCGCTATAGAGCAGAACTGGAAAAACGAGTGGAGGAATTGAAGCGAGCCAACGAAGAATTGGTTAATCTTAAAAGCATCGAGAAGTTCGCTGCTACAGGACGAATAGCAAGGACCATCGCGCATGAAGTGAGAAATCCACTTACAAATATTGGTCTTGCTGCAGAACAATTGAAAGATGAAGTGGCAGACAATGAAGATTGTGTGATGCTGATTGACATGATAAATCGCAATGCAACAAGGATTAATCAGCTTATTACAGACCTGCTCAATTCTACTAAATTCGCGCAGCTTGATTTTAAAAAGGTTTCTATTAACTTATTACTCGATGAAACGCTTGAGTTTGCAAAGGACAGGTTAGACCTGAACGGTATAAAAATTGAAAAGGAGTATGCTGACAATATATGCGACGTATCTGTTGATGATCAAAAGATGAAGATCGCTTTTTTAAATATCATTGTGAATGCTATTGAAGCAATGGAGCCGAACACAGGAAGACTGAAAATTAAAACTGAGATGAATCAAAACAAATGTGTTGTAACGGTAAAAGATAACGGGAAAGGAATAAATGAAGAAGAAATGGCAAGAATGTTTGATCCATATTATAGCAGTAAAAGTAAAGGAACGGGTTTAGGATTGACTAACACACAAAATATTATTCTCAACCATAAAGGTTCTATACAAGTAGAAAGCCAGGTAGGTGCAGGAACATCTTTTGTCATCTCTTTCGATCCTGCATAGCCGCTTTTACTGTGTACTTATCACCATAATTTTAACCGCTGAAAGGAACGCTTATATGTTAATAAGTCGTGAAAATGCATTAACTTTGTAATTCTGTACCATTCTGACTGCTTCTAAACTAAAACCTGAAAAACACAGTTTGAAAGATGATTAAACCTGTTAAAAAAAATGTATTAACAAATAAGTAAAGCAGAAAGATTATTTTCTTAAATTACTTTTGATTTAATCAATTTTTAATATAATTGAGGTGCAAAAAAACTAATGCCTTTATATGAAGAAAAGAGTATTGATAATTGATGATGACATTGACATCTGTACGTTGCTGAGCCGGTTTTTAGCTAAAGAAGGGTACGAAACCGAGGTAGCTTACACAGGTAACAAGGGTGTGGCAAAGTTCAAGGAAGGGAATTTTGACATTGTTTTGTGCGACTATCGTTTGGGCGACAAAGAAGGCCGTGATGTTCTTTCAGAAATAAAAGAACGCAGTCCTAACACTATTGTACTCATCATCACCGGTTACTCTGATATTAAAACAGC
>JAEZRL010000054.1 GCA_023440945.1 Bacteroidota bacterium | reverse complement strand
TTATTGGTAGTTGCATGGTACACAAGCCGTAATTCAAATAATGACTCTTTTTTTATTGGTAATCGCAATTCCAACTGGATGTTGGTTGCCTTTGGTATGATCGGCACTTCTTTGAGCGGTGTTACGTTTGTAAGTGTGCCCGGAACAGTTGGCGGAGCCGGCTTTGGTTATTTCCAGGTAGTGATAGGGTACTTTATTGGCTATTTTATTGTTGCATTTATTTTATTGCCTTTGTATTACCGACTTAACCTCACTTCTATTTATCATTATCTCGATCAGCGTTTTGGTATTGTGGCCTATAAAACCGGTTCGCTTTTCTTTATTCTTTCAAGAACATTAGGCGCTACTGCAAGATTGTATTTAGTAATAAATGTATTGCAGTTGTTCATTCTTGATAACCTGAACATCCCTTTCTGGCTAACCACTTTTGTTATTTTATTAATGATCTTATTATACACGTTTGAAGGCGGCGTTAAAACAATTGTTTTTACCGATACGCTTCAAACAACTTTTATGCTGTTAGGACTGATCGTTTGTGTGATATACATTATGCAGGCAATGGGATTATCGTTTGGTGATACAATTCAATCCATGCACGATAAAGGCTATACCAAAATGTTTAATACCGATGGAAAGAGTGCAGGCTTTTGGCTGAAGCAAATTATCGGCGGCGCTTTTATAACCGTTGGTATGACAGGTCTTGACCAGGAAATGATGCAAAAGAATATCAGTGTAAAAAATCTGAAAGACTCGCAAAAAAACATGATCACTTTTAGCACCATTATGGTGTTAGTTAATTTATTATTTCTTTTCCTTGGCGGATTGTTGTATCTATTTGAAGCAACCAGGAGTGTGAATGTAAGAGGCGATGATCTTTTCCCAACTGTTGCTCTTAATTATTTGCCGCCTGCCATATCTGTTATTTTTATTATTGGGTTGATATCGGCTTTATTTCCCAGTGCAGATGGCGCTTTAACGGCGCTCACATCATCTTTTTGTATCGATATGCTTGGCTTGAAAAGAAAAGAGAATCTTTCTGAACAACAGCGTAAGAGAACAAGAATGAAAGTGCATCTCACGTTTACTGTTATCTTCTTTTTATGCGTGATGATCTTCAAACTTATTGATAATAAATCCATCATTGGAATTATTTTAACTATAGCAGGATACACTTACGGTCCTTTACTTGGCTTGTTTACATTCGGCATTTTTACAAAGAGATTGGTTAAACAAGGCTATGCAACTTTAGCCGTTGCACTTATAGCCCCGGTTGTTTGTTATCTGCTCAGTATCTATGTTCCAGTATGGTTTAATGGTTTCCAGATTGGCATTGAGTTGTTGATATTGAACGGCCTTCTTACTTTTATAGGATTGTGGCTGATATCAAAGCCGGGAGAAAATGTACAACTAAGAACGAAAGATCATCTCAGTGTTAAGAAAGCTGCTATATAAAATAAATTTATCCACATGGAAATGATCCATCCATTGGTTGAGGAATATGCATCTACCTTTACATCGCCCAATAATGCATTGTTGCATGAGATACACGAGCTAACCATAAAGCAACATGCCGAGGCACACATGCTTAGCAGCGAGATACAGGGAAAGTTTCTTTCATTCATCAGCCAGATAATTCAGCCGAAATATATTTTAGAGATAGGAACATTTGTAGGATATAGCGCTTTGTGCCTTGTGGATGGATTAAAGGGAGATGGAAAACTGCATACCATAGAAATACGAGAACGGGATGCATTGGTGGCGATGAATAATTTTAAACGGGCTGGTAAGGAAGATGAAATAGAACAACACATAGGTCAGGCGGAAGAAATTATTCCCACTTTAAATTATAAATGGGACCTTGTTTTTATTGATGCAGATAAAATTAGCTATACCAAATACTACGATATGGTATTTGAGCGTTTAAGTGACCGTGGGCTGATAATAGCGGATAATGTGCTGTTTCATGGCGAAGTGCTTAATAAACCCTTAAAAGGTAAAAACGCTAAAGCAATTCAGGCATTTAATGAACATGTGGCAGGCGATAACAGAGCAGAACAAGTACTCTTAACCATACGTGACGGACTGTTACTTATCAAAAAGAAAAAGCAGTAATGAAACATATCTTTTTGTTTGCACTTGCAACTGTAACAATAGTTTATGCCAGCGCTCAAAGCAAAACTGTGCAGGATTACATTAACAAGTACAAGGAGCTCGCTATTAGCGAGGAAATCAGATCAGGCGTTCCGGCGGCAATCACTCTTGCGCAAGGTATTATTGAAACAAATGCAGGGGAAAGTGATCTTGTTAAAAAATCAAATAATCATTTTGGTATAAAATGTAAAGAAGAGTGGACGGGTGATAAAGTTTATCATGATGATGATGCCAGGGGCGAATGTTTCCGTGTATATTCCACTCCTGAAGAAAGTTATCGCGATCATTCTGATTTTTTACGTAATCGTCCTTATTATACTGCTCTTTTTGATTTAGACCCTACAGATTATGAAGGCTGGGCAAAAGGCTTGAAAAAAGCAGGTTACGCCACTAATCCTGCTTATGCAAAATTGCTTATAAAAACTATCCAAGAAAATAATCTCCAGGATTACACGCTTATAGCTTTACAACGTCAGCAACAAAGAGAAACAGATTTCTTTGCTTCAAATAATCATCCTGCGCCGGGTTCTAATGCAATAACTGTTTCTGATAATGCAAACGGAAAAAAAGAAACAGTGGCCAAAGTTGCACAATCAGTTATCGCTGCACCAACTTATCCAACAGGTGTATTTGAAATAAATAATACACAGGTTGTATATGCACCTGCTGGAACATCTTTATTTGCTCTGGCAAGTAATTTCAATCTTGAATACCGCAAATTGCTCGAGTTTAACGAGATGAAGAATCAAGATATTCTTGATAAAGACCAGCTCATCTACCTGTCAAAAAAATTAAAAAAAGGTTCTAAGGAATTTCATATTGTTAATCCCAATGAAACAATTGAAAGCATTGCGCAAACTGAAGGTGTGAGACTGGAAAGTATTATTGAATATAACCGCATTCCCAAAGGTGCACAACCTGCAGCAGGAGAAAAGATCTATCTGCAGGGCAATGCTCCATCCAAACCAAAACTATCTGCTGAAAATAATTCAATAGCGGTAAGTGCATTAAAATAAGACGAGGAAATGATTTGTAAGAGACTGAAAATCATTTTCGTTTCAAAGGTTATTATATCTTCAAATTATCACTGTTGTAATAACTTTCTTTGTTATCCATTACCTGATTTAAGATTGCTCTAATTTTCCCAACTCTTATTTTTTGTTAAAAGCATGGTAAACACCGCTGAAGCGAATGGTTATAACTATTTTTGGCAGCATTTGATTTTTATGAAACCGAGCAGGATAATTTTAAAGACGGAGAAAGGAAATGCGAGGCTCCATCTCACCATAAAAAAATATCAGACTTCTAAATGAAAAAGCTTATTCCTTTATTATTTACAGCTTTTGGGCTTTTTATGTTTTCTAACATGAAGGCTCAAAAAGTTGTTGCAGATAAAATTGTGGCGCAGGTTGGTGATAAGATCATCCTGCAATCTGACATTGTAAATGCTATTGCAGATTATAAAAGACAGGGACAGGAATCGCAGTTGCCACCGCATCCTGAATGTGCTTTCCTGGAAGGCCAGTTGATACAGAAGGCTTTGGTAATGCAGGCACAAAAAGATTCTATTACAGTGAGTGATGATGAACTTGAAGCTTTGCTGGATAACCAGATTCGTTATTTCATCTCTCAATATGGTTCTAAAGAAATGCTGGAACAAGTAGCCGGTAAAACGGTTTACCAGATAAAAGAAGAATTCAGAGAATCTTTTAGAGAGAGAAAGCTTGCTGAGCAGGTGAGAAATAAAATTCTCGAAAATGTAAAGATCACGCCAACGGAGGTGAAGGAATATTATGATAAGATACCGAAGGATAGTCTTCCTTTTTATGAAAGCGAACTGGAAGTAAGCGAGGTGATAGTAACACCCAAAGCAAATAAAGATGTGGAAGATTATGTTACGGCACAATTGAACGATCTGAAAAAGCAGGTTGAGTCCGGCCAGAAAAAATTCCAGGACCTTGCCCGTATTTATTCTCAAGATCCCGCTGTTAAAGAAAACGGCGGCCAATATAATCTTAATCGCAATGAAAAGCAATGGGACCCAACATTTTTAGCTGCTGCGTTCCGTTTGAAAGAGGGACAAATATCACCGGTTATAAAATCTAAATTCGGGTTGCATATCATACAAATGGTGAGCAGGGCAGGTGATGATGCTGTGGTGCGCCACATTCTTATGATTCCACCCGTTACAGACGTAGAGGTAAATGCTGCGAAGGCAAAACTGGATAGCATACGAACAATTATTGAAAAGGGAGCGATCTCTTTCAGCCAGGCGGTGAATAAATATAGTGATGATGAAAACAGTAAGTTTAATGGTGGAGCTGTTACCGCACCGGATGGATCTACTTATGTAACCATTGACCAACTTGATAAAGACATGGTTGTTGCATTGAAAGATATGAAACCTGGTGATGTTTCTGCACCACAGGTTTTTACAACTGACCGTGGTACAAAAGCTGTTCGTATTATTTACTTAAAAACACGGACAGAGCCACACCGGGAAAATCTGAAAGACGATTATAACCGGGTAGCACAACGTGCATTGGATGAAAAGAAACAATATGTACTGGAAAAATGGTTTAAGGATCACATTCCAACGTACTACATTAATATTGATAAAGATTACCAGGCTTGCAGTAACATCAGCGAGTGGTGGAATGCGGCACATATTGCAAGCAATACGAAATAATTATTTCTCAATTTATAATTGACAAAAGATCCCGTTCCAAAACGGGATCTTTTATTGCTTGATTCTTCCGGGTTTTTATTAAGATGGTGTTTTTGTATTAGTAAGATGCAAATTATAATCAAAAAAAACGGCTGAAAATGTGGTGTAGAACATTTGTTGTTCTATTTAAAAAAACTGGTGTTCTTACGATTCATTTCTTATAAATAATAAATACCTCATTTTTATTTTTTCTTTTGCAAAATCGTTTTAGCTTAGCGGCGCTTAACCAACAGTAAACCATTTGTTTCATTATTTCCTTCTGAATATAGTGAAAGGAGTACCGTTGTTTTAGAAGCTGTTTTTTATTCAGAATATAACGATAAGCGAAAATTTGCTAAGGTTAACACAGCATGTGGACATGCTGGCAGGATTGGAGATACCTTTTCATAAACAAGAGAATGCCGATAGCTGAGGCTATGGATAAATAGCTTTTACCCTTACAGGTAAAGGAAACGATTTTTTATTAATCTAAAGCAAACTGTCTATGACACAAAAGAACCGGTTTTTAGCAGGCATTGTTCTGCAAACATGTTTTTTACTATTCTGTTCAGTTTTTGCCTTCGGACAGGCACGGACTGTAACAGGAGCCGTAACAGATTCGGCAAATAATCCTTTAAGCAATGTTTCTGTGCAGGTGCAGGGCACAACTTCAGGAACTACAACAGATGCAAATGGAGCGTATTCTATTTCTGTTCCTTCTGCTTCTTCTGTACTTGTTTTCAGTTACACTGGTATGGAAACACAGCACATCACCGTAGGTGATAAGTCAACTGTAAATGCGCAAATGATTCCTGCAAGTAGTACGTTGAATGAAGTGGTAGTTATTGGTTACGGCTCTGTGCAAAAGAAAGATTTAACCAGTGCCGTTACCACTGTTACAAGTAAAGATTTTTTACAAGGTGCTACAAATAGTCCTTTGCAATTAATTGAAGGTAAAGTAGCAGGCGTTACTGTTTCAAATCCGGCAGCCGCAGACCCTAACAGGGGAACGGATGTACAGGTACGTGGTGCTGCTTCTGTTGAGGCAGGCAATGGTCCACTGATCGTTATTGACGGAATGCCCGGAGGTGACCTGCGCAATATTGCTCAGCAGGATATTGAATCTATTACCGTTTTAAAAGATGCTTCTGCCTCTGCTATTTATGGTTCACGTGGCGCTAATGGTGTTATTCTTGTTACAACAAAACGTGGCAGAGCAGGTGACGTAGTAGTAACGTATGATAGCTATGTCGAAAAAGATTATGTTGCGGCAAAGCCTGATATTCTTTCTGCTGAAGAATTTTTAGCGCATGAAAGGGATGCAGATCTGGGTGCAAGAACAAATTGGTACGATGAACTGATCCGTAAAGATAATTTCGGACAAAACCATTTCCTTTCTGTTTCAGGTGGTAATGCAAATTCCGTTTTTCGTCTTTCAGGTAGTTACAGAAGCAAATCAGGGATTGATATTGCTACAGACCGTAAGGAATATGGTATAAGGGGTAACTTTTTGCAAAAAGCATTACAGGGAATTTTGGAGATCGGCGGAAATATTTCTTATCGTGTAGCAAATGAGGAATATACCAATTACGGCGCATTCCAGCAGGCTGTTAAACTCAATCCTACTATTCCGGTTATGGATACTGATGATCCTACAAAGTTCAATACATTGTTAGGATATGATACCTATAATCCTGTTCAGAATTTGCTGGCAAGGGAAAATGGTGCGGATCAAACTTATTCCATTATTGACCTCAATGTGAAACTGAATATTCTCAAGAACCTGAATACAGAACTGAAACTGGCTCGTCAGGGTCATGATATGCTTAGGAGAGAATATTATACCTCTCAATCTGCAGAATCAGTTACCAATAACCGTACAGGCAGAGCCCGTTTACAGAATGAAAAATGGATTGATTATACGTTGGAATGGTTAGGTAATTATTCCGCAAGAATAAATAGGCACGATATTAAACTGGTTGGTGGTTATTCCTACCAGGAATTTAATAACCAGGGTTTCTGGGCTGAAAATATGAACTTCCCTTCTGATGCATTTGGTTACAATAATCTTGATGCCGGAAGCTGGAATCTTGAAAAAGGCCGTCTTGGTATGGACTCCTGGAAAAGCCGTGAAAAAACAATTGCATTTCTTGGAAGAGCTAACTATAATTTCGCTAATACTTATTTCTTAACGGCTTCTTTCCGTTACGAAGGCAATACAAAATTCGGTGCCAACAATAAATGGGGTATGTTTCCTGCAGCTTCTGCAGCATGGCGTATATCTAACCTGCCTGCCATTCAGAACATAAAAGCGATAAATGATCTGAAAATTCGTTTATCTTATGGTGAAACCGGTCGCTCAGGTTTTCCACGTTATACATCCCTTTCAAGATATACCGGTTATGGTATGTATTTGAACGATGAAGGACAGTGGATCCGAGTATATGGTCCTGCAAATAACTACAATCCAAATTTGCAGTGGGAGAAAGCTATTTCCTACAATATTGGTGTTGACTTCACCTTGTTTGATTCAAGGTTGAACGGAAGCATTGACCTTTTCAATCGTAAGAGCACTGACCTGCTTTCGAATTATGATGTTCCCGTTGGTCCTTATGTACAGGAACAAATATTTGTTAACGTAGGTAACACTTCTGCAAAAGGTATTGAATTATCATTGAACTGGGATGTAGTTAGAGGTAAAGATTTCACTTATTCTACCAGCATCATTGGTTCTTATATCAAAGCAAAATTAAATTCATGGTCTAATGATCAGTTCCATGCCAATTACAGAGAGTTGCAGGATCTTCCTTCTCCTGGTAATCCTGGTCCTGCTTACCGTTTAGAAGATAATACAGAGATAGGTAGTTTCTACGGCTATCGTTATGCAGGTGTTGATGATGAAGGCAAAATACTTATCTGGAAAGATGGTATCGTAGGTAAAGAAAAAATAGTTGCTACTACAGAAGGTAACAGAGACAGGGACAGGGTGTACATCGGTCATGGTGCTCCTCATTATGAATTATCATGGGGTAACTCTCTTAACTATAAAAATTTCGATTTATCTCTTTTCTTCAGAGGACGTTTTGATTACCAGATACTGAACCTGTACCAGATGTATTATGGCCTCCAGGCAGAGCCGGGTGTGAACCTTTTGAAAGATGCCTACACAAGAAATGG
>JAEZRL010000021.1 GCA_023440945.1 Bacteroidota bacterium | reverse complement strand
TAAAATATTGGCAAAAATGGCCGCAGTAAAATCGCTTCCCTCTCTTCCTAAAGTTGTGCTTTCATTTTCATCGGTACTGCCAATAAAACCCTGCGTTAAAATAATTTTCTTTTCATCAAGCAGCGGTTTTACAAAAGCATTTGTTTTTTGCGTGGTAACATTCCAGTCAATTGTGGCATCGCGAAAATTATCATCCGTTCTTATAATATCTCTAACATCTATCCATGTATTCGCAATTCCTGCTTCATTTAAATAATGACTGACAATTGAAGTACTCAACAATTCTCCCACACAAACAACTTGGTCGTAATAATAATCAAATGCTCTTGCAGGTTTATCATGAAGTAACCATTCAACTTCTGTAAAAAAATCGTTTAATTGCGCAATACATTCATTAAATCGGGTAACCAATAGATATTTTGCAGTAGTTATATGTTGCTTTTTGATGACTTCAAATAATTTAAACGATTCTTCTTTTTTTCCTGCATAAAAAGCTTCTACCACTTTTTCAAGTGCATTCGTTGTTTTTCCCATTGCTGAGATAATGACCATTAAAGGCTCCTTGTTGTATTGTTTGATGATTTGCCCTACATTTTTAATCCGTTCTAAACTGTTAACACTTGCGCCGCCAAATTTGAAAACTTTCATCTGTTTTGTTTGATGTTTATTAAAGAATGCCTGTAGAAAGTGAACAAAGATAAGTTTGAATGAAAAACGCAAAACCATTAGCCGTTTTACCTTTACAATAAAGATTGCTTTGCTATGATCATTAACAGAAAAGTTCAAACACTGGATGAATTTACTATTCAACAGCTAAGAACCATTCCCGGTGCAACGGGAGAATTAAGCAGTTTATTAAGAGATATTGGTCTTGCTGCAAAACGTGTAAATGTTGAAGTAAATAAAGCAGGTCTTGCAGATATTTTAGGGGATGCTGGTTTAACAAACATACAGGGTGAAGATGTAAAAAAGCTGGATGTTTTTGCGAATAATCAATTTACCGGCGTGTTACGACATGGCATCAGTTGTGCAGGTGTTGCAAGTGAAGAAATGGATGATGTAGTGATATTTGATGATGAGGTAAGCAACAACAGCAAATATGTTGTATTGTTCGATCCTGTTGATGGAAGCAATAACATTGACGTAAATATTTCCATTGGGACAATTTTTGGTGTTTACAGGAGAATAAGTGAAAGAGGAAAGCCCTGCACAAAGGAAGATTTTCTTCAACAAGGTACAAAACAAGTGGCTGCAGGATATATTATTTATGGTTCATCAACAATGCTCGTTTATGCCACACGTAGAGGTGTAAACGGTTTTACACTTGATCCGTCTATCGGCGAGTTTTGTTTAAGCCATCCTGATATGCATTGTCCGGAGACCGGTAAAATTTATTCTGTTAATCATGGCAATTTTTTTCAGTATGACGAATTTGTAAAGAAGTATATCACGGCCTGCCAGTTGAAAACAAAAGAAACAGGCGGACCCTATTCGCATCGTTATTTCGGAAGTATGGTGGCTGATCTTCACCGTAATCTTATCAAGGGCGGAATTTTTATGTATCCTTCAACAGCAGATAACCGTAACGGGAAATTACGTTTGCAATACGAGTGTAATCCCTTCGCCTTTATTATTGAAGTAGCCGGTGGAAAAGCAACAAATGGAAGAGAGAGAATTCTGGATATTCAGCCCAAAGAATTACATGAAAGAACGCCTTTATTTATCGGCAGTAAAAAGATGGTGGAGGAGTTAGAAAGTTATATGAAGGAGTAATACAGTTTAGAGAAGATATGTCATCAGAACAAAAAGAGAAGAGACCATACTACTTCAATTATTCTTTCGGATTCTAATCTCATTTATACTTCAATGATCTTTTTCAAAGAAAGCGTATTAAATGCGGCTTTTATTTGATGTTAGAACAATGCTTGTAAGAAATGAGCAACCTGCAGTTATGGAACATTGATATTAAAAAGCAAAAACAAATGATGATTTGGTTTTGCAATAACATACGCGATAAATTATAGCTTGTTTTAACTTTTTCAGAAACAAAAATTAATTATTTAAGAAATTGCTATAGGTTAAAAAGCAAAACTAATTTTCAATAACAGCAAAACTTGTTTAATGAATTGTAAAATTATCCTCCTATTATCTGCTTCAATATTTATCCTGCATGGTTTTTCGCAAAAAGTAACTACTTATAAAAAGTGGAACCCGGCTTTGGATACACTTCAAGTTTTGGAAGGCCAGGGATGGCCAAAACAGGTTAAAAATTTTTATGACCGGTTACCGGCAAAAGCAGAAAACTTAGTTCGCAAAGAGGTGTGGAGTCTTTCTCAAAACAGCGCAGGTCTCAGCCTTCGATTCAGAACAAATGCAAATGAAATTATTGTAAAATATGCTGTCTCCGGAGGTCTGCAATTTCCGCACATGCCTGCAACTGGGGTAAGTGGCGTTGATCTTTATGCTAAAAATAGTGACGGTAAATGGCTCTGGTGTGCTGGCCGATATTCATTTGGCGATACAATCACGTATCGGTTTAAGGGCATGTCCGCTGCAGATGAATACAAGAATCCTTTCGAATACACACTGTATCTGCCGTTATACAATTCAGTGAAGTGGCTGGAAGTAAATGTGCCAGATTCAAATTTATTTACTCCATTGCCCGCCCGAAAGGAAAATCCTATTTTAGTTTACGGAACTTCTATTGCACAAGGCGGTTGCGCAACACGTCCGGGTCTTGCTTGGACAAACATACTAAGCAGGAAACTGGATAGACCCGTCATTAATCTTGGGTTTTCAGGAAAGGGAAGACTGGAAAAGGAATTGATAAGTTTGATCACTGAAGTAAATGCAAAGTTATATGTGCTTGATTGTTTGCCAAATCTTACTCCCGGTAATGTTACTAATGAAGAATTGAAGAAAAGAATAGTAGAATCAGTGCGACAACTGCAAAATAAAAGGCCGAATATTCCAATACTACTTACTGATCATGATGGATATATGGATGAAGAGATAAATCCCGGCAGCAAAAAAGAGACACAGCTTTTAAACACAACACAAGAACAGGAGTTTGATTCCCTGACTGCCAAAGGCACGAAAAATATTTACCGGCTTACAAAAAATGAGATTGGACAGGATATCGAATCAACTGTAGACGGAACACATCCCAACGATATAGGCATGATGAATTATGCAAATGCTTATGAGAAAAAGATAAGAGAAATCATTGATGAACCTGTTGGATATATTAGTACAACAATTCCTGTTACACAACATCGCGATGCTGCCATTTATGATTGGGAAACAAGACACAATGAAATATTAGCTCATAACAAATTACATCCACCTCAGCTTGTTTTGATTGGCAATTCTATCACTCATTATTGGGCAGGAAAACCTACTGCTCCAATTGCACGAGGTGTTGAATCATGGAAAAAATTCTTTGCGCCACAACAAGCGGTAAACCTTGGCTTTGGGTGGGACAGAATTGAAAATGTACTGTGGCGTGTGTATCACGGAGAACTTGATAGTATCTCATCAAAGCAAATCGTACTAATGATCGGTACAAATAATTTACAAATTAACAGCGATAAGGAAATTATAGAGGGATTAAAGTTTTTAATTAAAGCGATAAAAATAAAACAACCTGCAGCAAATATCTTGTTGATGAGTATTCTTCCTCGGAGAGATATGGAAGATCGTATCAAAAAGCTTAACCAAGCGCTTTCTGCAATAAAATTTGGTTCAAAAGTACAGTATGCGGATGCAGGAAAGCTTTTTCTAAAAAATGATCAAAAGATAAACGAGTCTTTGTTTGCAGATGGCCTTCATCCTAATGACGAAGGATATCAAAAGCTTGGAGAATTTATAAGTAAATATTAGGCCAGCTTACTTTCAATCCTTATCCATAAAAGGATGTCTCTTCTCTCTCTAATCAGTTTCTGCAAGTAAAAATGTGATTATTAATAGTAACACATTTTAAAAAGCCTACCTGCTTTGCCTTAATACAATTATTGCAAAAAGCAAGTAAGCCGAATGGCTAATTTTGCACTGATGGTAATAATAAGTCAAAAACATTCTTTCCCTCTCGGGAAAGTATTGTTCACATTCGCATTGTCCTCTGAAGCTTCAGATTTGTTCGTGAAGTATAACCACTTAATATGTGGTATAGGTAAAGTAAATGCGACCTACAATCTCCTTAAAGCAAGTGGACAAATACGTCACACAGAAATTAGAAGTGCTGCACTGCAGAATAGTAAGTGATAGACAGAAGTAACACGACAACCTTAAAAACACGGGCTGTTGTCCGCCATTTGAAAGAAAACAGTGCTGTTAAAGCCACAAGCCCTGCGGCGGCAATAGAAACCATTGCTGATTTTGCCACCTCTTCATGCCTTTCAATAACCGCATCCGATACTCCTGGCAAATTTCCAATAGCTTCTTCTGTACCTTCCCCGGTGAAGAAAACGGGTAGACGCAATGCCTGCAATCAAAATATAAGATGCTTTTGTAATAGTGGAGTTTTGTATAAAAAATGTTACTACGAGCATTACTAATCCCACTAAAGATAAAATAACAGGCACATGCGTTAACGCCAAGTGCATTTGAACACTATTCATACAATATTTTTTTAGTTTAATAAATTAGAGAAGTCTCTTTTGTGCGAAATGATTAAACTCTTGGCGGGTGAAAAATACTCGCTAAATGTTGTTGTGGAGTATAAGTGTCAGCAAAATAAGCTTCTTCCTAGAGGGCAGCAGAGCAATGACATTCGCCTAAATAACTGGTGTCACAATTGCGTAACTAATACTATTAGGTGCAATGTTGTTGAAAGGTGACTGTTCGTAGTCAGGCAAATCAGCTTAGTTGTGGTCCTCTTGCATAATGGTTTTAAAATATCCTACACATAACGGTGCAGGACAGTCAAAACTGGCAAGCGTACTATTCTTGCAAAAGAATTCATGTAAAAATCTGATCTTACTTTTTCATAGATGTTAGTTTTAGATGGCCTGCCTCCTGTTTCTACACGGGGCTTTTTTAAAGCCAGTGCTTACTAATACTCTTTAAATTTTAGTCCTTTGTCTTTAAATTGATTTAATAATATTTTTGAAAAAAATGATACGGACATTAACCTAAATACTTTATTTCTCAGCCATATTCCAAAATAGCTTTGTGGTAAGATGTTTTCATATTGTCCAAATGCTCTTTTATAGGCACCATTTGCTTGTTTTAATTCTCCGGCAAGAATATACGCACCTGCCATTGCTAAAGTGGAACCTTTTCCCGATAATAAAGATGGGCAATAACACGCATCACCAACTAAGGTTATTCTGCCTTTAGACCAATTTTTCATTTTAATCTGACTGATAGAATCAAAATAAAAGTCTGATGTTGAGTCAATTTTCGAAAGCAGTTGAGGGCATTTCCAACCCGCATTCATAAATTCATCTTTCAGTATTTGCTTTTGTTTTTCAATATCATGATGTTTATATAACAGCTTTACTCTGAAGTGAAAATAAAAAAAGCCGCGGTCTTGTTCTCGTTGTATGAATATATCGCTACCTGCTTGCAGGGAACATTATACATGGAAAACGCCCTGCTGCCATAAGAAAGATTATCTATGTATAAGAAGAGGTATAATAGCCATAATATTTTCAAAATCGGTTTCTGTTCCAAAAATCAGGTTCCGAAAGTTTGAATGCAATCCATCTGCACCAACCAGCAAGTCAAACGAGTGTGTTATTCCGCTTCGAAAAGTAACAGCTACCTAACATACGGCCCTACTGTTTGTATGTCATACAAAATTACACGCTTTTCCAGATCGGTTATAGACTCACCTAAAGCAAGGGATAGTTCTGTTTCCCCCCTTGCTCTCCTCCAACCCAATTGAATCACCTTCCACCTCATCCATGTAAGTCAATACATCTCCTTTTGGCAGATGAATAAGGAACGTTATATGCGACTCTCCCATAACTGGTTACATTAACTGACTGACCTTTATAATTAATTTGAAATTCTTCTTTTTCTTTTATGTTCATACTTCTATTTAATCAATACAAATGCCCGGGTAATAACAGCCTTCCTAAATTAAAAATGTTCAATAGCAAATTCATCTTTTTGTACTAAAAGCATCTTACATTCTCAAATCCCATTTTATATTGTAACTGGCATTGTGCTTGTTCTATCTAAAACATGCGCACACTCTATTTCAACTTAAACATCAACTTTCACCATTTTGACTTCAATTGCCGAATAGATGAAAAGAGGATCGAATTATTTATCATGGTGCTATCATCAATCCCGCAGATGCGGAAATACTTGAAGATCTGGTCATGTATACATTTTGGTTCAGTCGTCCAAAAGATTCATGGGACCAAATGAGCGAGGTGGAGATCAAGAACATAAATGATTTTAGTATTCCCATTCGTAATAAAGAAACAGGTTGAACTGAAGAAGAATAATGAACACAAAAAAAATAATTCAGAAAGGTGAAAAAAGATCTTTCCCTTCTGTTGTAAAGCCGATGGAATGCCTGCTCGTAAGAGAAGTACACAATGATGCAAAAAGGTTGTATGAATTGAAATTGGACGGTTACCGCATCGTTGCCCATAAGAATAAAGACCAGGTAGTTTTACATTACAGAAACGCCCAAAATTATACTTCTAAGTATCCTCCAGTTGCCGTTGAAATAAGTGAATTAAAAATGGATGTTGTATTGGACGGAGAGGTGGTTGTTTTTGATGAACAAGGCAAGCCAAGTTTCGATCTTACACAGAAACAATACAAGGGTGGTTATCCAATCTTTTATTACGTATTTGATATCATTTGGATCGATGGTTATGATGTAACCGGACTTGCACTTTCTGAGCGTAAGCAGTTACTGCAGGAGTTGAACATTGCAGGGGATGTAATCAGAATAATAGAAACCTTTGAGGATGGACACGCTTTGTTTGAACAAGTAAAGGAAATGGGACTAGAGGGAGTTGTAAGCAAACAGAAAGATAGCAGGTACGAACAAGGGAAAAGATCAGGAAGCTGGGAGAAAACTCCAACAGAGATCAGGCAGGAATTTGTAATTGGTGGCTGGCAGGAAAGCACTTCCGGCATACCTTTCAGAACTATTATGTTCGGCGCCTATGATAATGCCAATCTTTATTATATCGGTCATTCCGGAAGCGGTTTCAAGGAAAGTGTGATAAAGGATATTTATAAACGATTGAGCAAAGATGAAATTGAAGAATGCCCTTTCGTAAATGAAAAGGATATCGAAATAAAAACGAAGGCTCATTGGTGCAAACCTATTCATGTTGGCAACTTTAAATTCTCCACCTGGACGAAGTCGGGCATGATAAGAAAGCCTGCCATTTTTTTAGGATTCAGGGAAGATAAAGATCCAAAGGATGTTGCGAGAGAAGTTCCTGCAGATATTTCAACAACGGAAAATTCAACTGATATGAAGAATGATAATAAGAATGAACGTGTAATCAAGGAAGAAAATAAAAGCGATTCTTCCGCCAGCAATAAAGTTTCTACTGAAGGAAGCAACTGGCCGGAATTAGAACGTGTTGAAATTACCAGCAAGGATGTATTTACGTTCGGTGATTGTGATATTGAACTTACCAATGTTGAGAAGGCGCTGTGGGAAAAAGAAAAGATTCCCAAAGCGCAATTGATCCAATATTATCATTCCGTGCAGGAATACATTTTGCCTTATTTGAGGGATCGCCCACTCTCCTTGCATGTGAAACATATTGCTCCCAATGCTCCCGGACTTTATATAAAGGATATGGAAGGTCATCAGCCAGAATGTGCTGATATTTTTTCAACTCCACGAAAACACAAAAAGAAAGGAAAGAGAGACGTTATCGATTACCTTATATGCAACAACGAGGCAACGTTATTATACATGATCAACCTCGGATGCATTGATGTTAATCCGTGGAATTCGAGAGTGCAAAGTCCGCTTAAACCGGATTATATTGTAATAGATCTGGATCCTTCAGATGAAGATTTTAATAAGGTTATTGAAACGGCAAAAGCTGCAAAGGAATATTTCGATGCAAACAAGTTAAAAGCATTTCCTAAAACATCCGGTAAAACAGGAATGCATTTGTACCTGCCCTGTTCCGGATTTAATTATAAAGAAGCAAGATTTTTGGCAAAGAATATTTGCACGGAAATTCATCTTATGGTTCCTGAAATTACCACCGTTGAAGTTAGCATTGCAAAACGCGGGAGTAACTTGTTTGTTGATTTTAGTCAGAATGACGAAGCCGATACACTTGCTGCACCTTATTCAGTTCGTCCTTATAAAATACCTTCTGTATCTACACCGCTCGAATGGAAGGAGGTAAATGATAAACTTCATCCATCCAACTTTACAATTGAAAATATTGGTAAGAGAATTGAAAAGAAAGGGGATTTGTTTAATGGGGTTTTGGATAAAAAAAATGCCGAACACAATAATCCTGCGTTAAGGAAAATGTTATAGGGATTATGAACAATTAAGATTAAACTAGGCTGGTAGTTCCAAAGTTCGAAAGTGTTTTCCACTCTTCTTTTTCTCATCGTATTTTCGAAGATACCATCTTGTATATGGTGATGTAGGACGAAGGCAAGCTGCGCAATAAGCCATCAACGATATACAATCTTCTACCAGTACCCAATCAATTGCTATTTGCGCAACAAAAGACTTCAATTCTTCAGGTGCATCATAGTAGTATGATGATACCGATACAGGCCAGAAAAAGTTCACTCTACCAATAATAAATTCACCCATGCCGCTATCCCAAATCCATCCCCACAAAAGATTTATTTCATTATCGTAGAATTTTTGAATTAATTCTCCTACTTCCGTCTGTTCAAACTCTATATATTCTCCAAACAATTTATATTTCACTACTTCCGATGCTTCTTCTCTAACTGAATTAGCGGTTTCTTTCGCCGCTCTCTTCTCGCTTATTTTGGACATATTAGGAGAATTATTGTCAATAAAAAGATTAAAAACTGTGCCACAAGCAGAATACATAAACATTCATTATTTTCACCTTGCAGTTGTATTTAAACTATTAGAATTACCAAAACCTACATATTATGCTCGCTTCTGAACAAGGAACCGAAAGCATATTGCAAAGCAATACAGAGTCAATAGCTGAACAGCAGCCACCAACTCCGGCGAACTTGATGTTGGAAGGTCTGGTGTGCCCGTATTGCTGGAATAACACAGAGTATGTTGACAGCTCATTTGTTTATGGTAAGTCTTATGGCATGATTTATATATGTAAGCCTTGTGATGCCTATGTAGGTGTTCATAAAGGAACGGATAAGGCATTAGGGAGGCTATCAAACAAAGAGTTGCGAGAAGCAAAAAAAGAGGCACATTTTTATTTTGACAAAATTGCTAAAACAGGCTTGATAAATAAAATATGGAAAGAATACATACCGAACATCGGAAATAGAAACAAGGCCTATCTATGGCTTTCAAGCCAAATGAACATTCCTCAAGAAGACTGTCATATCGGAATGTTTGATGTTGCAGAGTGTAGAAAAGTGGTTGAAATATGTAAAGCGTTTTTATTATCTAAATAAAACATTCAGAGGTTCTTTGCAGTACATCAAGAATTTAGATAAAGCTGACTGAAGTTTAATTTCATGTTAGCGAAAGCGCTTCGAATAGCATTACAGAATTGCATTATTAAACTGCAGTTTAAAAAGTTACTATGGAAAAAAAGGTTGTTTTCTGTCTTTATGATAGTCGTTATTTAAGTAATCCGGAGAGGGCAGTGCTTTATACAACATGTGAATCTTTGAAAAAAGCAAAGACTGATAAAAGGGAAAGCTTTACAGATGCCGTTATTGTAAAAGAAGAATTATTATGGCAAGAAGATACAGATAGCTATAAAGTATTATCTTCTGAAATTATAGCTTTCTAAACGTTTTCCCAATATATATACGCTACGGTTTTAGAATAAAAGATTTTCCTTGAGAGTCCCATCATCATTACCCAACGGCGGCAGGTTAGGCCACTCGTATTTATCATTCTTTTTACCTTCTGCAGGATGTGGTTTGGTTGATCTAATAGTCCAGGTTGTCCAGTAATCCAATTCTTCTGCCGGCATTTCATAATCTAATATTGACTGCAATTCTTCATCAGTAAGATTTGGATCGAGCCATTTCAATTCAAGTTCCTTTGGTAAAAACAATGGCATCCGAAAGGCATTGTCACCACCATTATGTATCATCTGCATTACAGAATTGGCAGGCCTGGTGATAAGTGAATACATGCCTTTTATTTCGCCTGTTTCTACATCTGCATTTTTTTCATTGTAATAGTATAAACCAGGAATGCAGAACAGTTCACGATCTTTCAGGCTTACAAAATAGGGCACTTTGTTTTTCCAGCCTTTTATTTCTCTATGCTCATATATGCCGGTAACAGGAATGAGGCATCTGTTTTTTCTTATCCTATACCAAAATGATTTCTTATCGAGTATTTTTTCGCTTCTTATATTACACATGGTAGAACGTCCTTTCCTGATCTTTTCAGGAGTGTCCATGTAATTAGCAATAATTCCCCACTCAAACATCTTCAGTTTATATCTTCCTTCATCCATTAGAACAATAGGATATTTTCGATAAGATTGGGCTTGTACATGCACTGTGAGATCGAAATCCATTGAGATCTGATCACTTATTATCAAATCAGGAAAATAATCTTCTAATGCTCTTATTGCAACTGTAAAGGATATATCGTAGCACATAATTTATGTTCTTTCGAGATCAGCTAATTTAATTCTTAATTGCTGACCTGCGTACCGTATAACAACAAATATTTCTCCGAATATCAACTGAAGCTGCGGCGTAATTGTTTTATCTGATCCAATGCGCCATGTGGTGTTTTTAGAAATATATCGCCTGATGTTACCATCAAATTTTACATCAGCTCTTGCTTTCACTTGTTTGGCATTATTTATAAAAGCGCAATAAACATCGAACCTTGACTCCGGCTGCAGTAATTGATATATTTTATTGCGATGATCTTCCCGTTCAAGATCCATCAATGCTGCATACTTGTCGTTTTTTACATCTCTGAAATGAACATTGGCCATTCCTAAATCTTCATAATCGGTAAATAACAGACAGTCTTTAGGATTGTCATTAAAATGATCATAGCCCTCCCTGTAAGTTTGTGATACCAGGTACCGGTGGTTCATCTTTCTGAAGCCTTCTATCATTTGTGGTTTAAACCTTTCGAGTATATTGAACATAGCTATGATTTAACGGTCACTACTTCATTGATGTTTGTGGTGTATCTTTTCGATAAATATTCTGCTCTTAATTTATGACGATTCTCGTAACCCTGCACTGCAAATCGAACTACGTTCCGACCAAATGTTTTATTCAGTTTATCTATTGCAGTCATGACCGTTTTACCCTTTAGTCTGTCTGTATTATCAAACATACTTGACTGAATCTGTTTTTCCGGAACAAGATCAAGCGCTATTATACCCACCTTGTGATAATTATAACCATCCTGAAAAATAATGTTTAGTCCTTTAAGTGCATACTTGATTATTTCTGTTGTATCATTCGTTGCAACATCCATTTGAATGGTGATGGACCTCACATATTGTTTGTCTTCCGTGCGATAAGGATTAGTATGAATGAATACATGCAGTTTTTGTGCACACGATTTTTCTGATCTTAATTTCGCTGAACAAATAGCACAAAAGTTTGTAAGTGCCTGTATTATTTCTTCTTTTTTAATAAGAAGTTGCCCAAAAGATCTGGAGGAACAAATATTCTTTTTTGCTTTTGGCTCAAATTCCCATTCAATAGCAGGAATTCCTTTTAGTTCATTTAATAAACGCTGCCTTACCACAGACATGTTTTTTCGCACCCATTCTTCAGGTGCGTTTACAAAATCAGCTGCAGTTTTAAATCCGTGCCTTTTCAGGAATAAAGCATATTGTTTTCCTATTCCCCATATATCCTGTACTTCGGTTGCTTCTAAAGCTTCTTTTACCAGGTAATCATTTGCCAACCAATGAACGCCGATATCTTTTCTTTTTTTCTTTGCGAAACGGTTAGCAAGTTTTGCAAGGGTTTTAGTAGCAGCGATCCCAACAGTAACAGGAATGCCAATATTTTTCATCACTGTTTTTCTTATCTGCATACCCAGCTTCAGCAAGTCCTGGTACGCGAGATCATGCATGTCAAGAAAAGCTTCATCAATTGAATACAATTCTATTCTTGGTACAAAAGCAGATAAAGTTTTCATTACCCTTTCGCTCATATCACCATACAATGTATAATTGGATGAAAAAACCGCCACATTATTTTTTTTAATCACATCTTCTATCATGAACGCAGGCATTGCCATTTCAATACCCAGCGCTTTTGCCTCATCGCTTCGTGCAATTGCGCAACCATCGTTGTTGCTCAAAACGATCACCGGACGCCCTTCCAATTTCGGATTGAAAAGACGTTCGCAGGAACAATAGAAGTTGTTACAATCGACTAAAGCATACATTTTAATTCATTTGGTTTACTTATTACTGCAGTAACCACGCCCCACACGGTCATATTCATTTCAAATGTTACTTCAATATCCTTATACTTTCTGTTTGCCGCTATCAATTTGCACTTAAAATCGTTTTTCTGAAGGTATCTCACCGTATATTCTCCATCAATTACAGCAAGAACAATATCTCCGGTTTTTGCTGTTACGGACCGGTCTACCAGTAATAACGCCCTTGGTGGTATAAATGCGTTGATCATTGCGTCTCCCTCATACTTAAAAATAAAAGTTGATAGCGGGTGAGGCATCAGCTCTTTATTCAGATCAATTCTATCTTCCATATAGTCCATGGCTGGAGAAGGAAATCCCATATTCAACTATTTATACTAAAATAATTAGCAAATTTATGCCAAAGAAATTGGCATAAGCAAGAGGAATGCAACATTAAATTTTAAACTAACTATACTTTATTGATTGACAGCTTAGAAGTCGTGCTGACGAATTTTTTCATCACACCATTCCAGAAGTTCTCCTCCAATTAAGGGAATATCCCCATCGAATTGCCAGGAGTGATCTACAAAAATGAGGTAGAATGTAACCGTACCAATTTCCGG
This sequence comes from Bacteroidota bacterium, assembly GCA_023440945.1. GTDB lineage: Bacteria > Bacteroidota > Bacteroidia > Chitinophagales > Chitinophagaceae > JAEZRL01. Next base: position 1,909 of record JAEZRL010000021.1, on the reverse strand, counting down.
ATGCAGAAGGGATACCATAAAACGGTCGGTAAATATCGGTTCTGAGCCGTCTGAAGTTGCTTCACGCATAAAGCTTGCCGGGCAAAGTTTTCCCTGCATACAAAAGTGCGCAGTGAATGCAGTAGCGGTATAATCTATTTCGAAATAGCGCCCATCGGAAATCTCACGCTCTTCGTCCATCAGGTTTGTTTTTTGAGGGTTGGTTTTATAGATTAAACAGATTCAACCTTATCTATTGCATCACCAATTTTCTCTACAAACGCCATATGAATGTCTCGGTCTGCTTCCCATTTTTTTTCTTCGGTCAAGCCTATTACGCAAAGAAGACCGTTATCGTAGATCTCGTATAAAACCTGGTCAGTATAGTTTTTAGGTTTTACCTGTAACTGGTGGTTTTTTCCTTCATATTCAACGTTTATCTCAAACGCAGATCCACCTGGGATATTTTCAGCAATCATACAATCCGATTTATAGGTTTTGGTTTAATTTATTTGGTATCCAATTATTATAAAAAGCACAAACAGGACGCATTAAGCACTCAGGGCACAAGGGTGTTGGTCTGCAAATCTCTCTTCCCAGAAAAGATATTGCCATACCTGCATCCCATTCGTTTTGAGGGAGTGTTGCCATCAGTTGCTTTTCGATCTTTTCCGCGTTGTCACCTATTACGATGCCTAAACGTGGAGCCACCCTAACAACATGCAGATCTACTACAACTCCTTCCGCCGGGGCTTTTGCAAACCTCTTAATAACGTTTGCTGATTTTCTCCCAATGCCTGGTAAAGCTACCAGATCATCCATTGTAGTTGGAATCGACGCATCTTTTTTAATAGCGCCTGCAATCTCGATCAGCCAACCTGCTTTTGTTTTATAATTACGAACCTTGCTAATATAGGGATAAAGCTGTTCCTCCGTGGATTTTGAAAGCTTTTGCATGGTAGGAAAAGTTTTGAATAAGTCTGCAGCAATATTATTAATGATGGCATCTGTTGTTTGCGCAGATAGAACAACCATGACTAACATTTGATATAAGTTCTTTGCTTCTAAAGGATGCTCTTTGTTCTTATACTTTTTAAGCAACGGCTTCATTGCCTCTTGCCAATTTATGGGAGGTTGTTCCATAAGTTTTGTTTACTGCATTAAAACTACTTCAAAGAAGTTAAAAGTAATACTTTGGCTTGTCCCAATATCATTACAGGCGGTGGAGCATTAGAAATAAATTATTTTATTTCGGTATAACTTTATTTGAACAGTCAATAGATATTCTAATGTTGAATGGCTTCGGCTATCGGTCATTTTGGCAAGCACTGTGTTATGCGTTTGTTTATTCTCTGTAATTGATGTTCGCGCAGGCAAAATTTTGATTAATGTCAAACCAAAATATAAGACTCTGACAAAATTTATCACCTATTCTGATATATCTTGTACAAGCAAAAATTATGTTATGGTTGTAAAGCGATGCTGTAATCCTTAGGGGTTCTTTCTGTGGATAAACTGTTTCAGCTTTGGGTAGTCAAACTTGTATTGTCCTGTCAGAAGTGTGTGTTATGAGATTTTATGTCGTCCCAGATATAGTGAAACTTCGATGTGTCAACCGATAGGTTGCCTAAGCTGTCAACAGGAATAGCAAATTGATCGGTTAGGGGTGTCGCCGTTTGTGACGACAGCACACATGACTTCATATTTTGTTAGGGATGAAGTTCATGGTTTCGTCAAATCTCACTAAACGAAACGAAGTGTCATTGGGTAGCCGACTTTGATAAGAGTTAATCGGCCAAAATATTGCATACTCAGATTGTTCAATAGATCACCCCATACACAAGCGTATGGCCCAGTTTATTGGCAAGAAAACTTATTCCAATTCTTTCCAGGCATCTCCAGCGCCTTTGCTTTTTGGTAAGTCCTTTTA
>JAEZRL010000472.1 GCA_023440945.1 Bacteroidota bacterium | reverse complement strand
TTGCAGAGCAGGGCAAATAAGCTCCGGTTATCCTACTTTTAGAATTTTCCAGATGCATAAAGTAATGCTATTAATAATCCGATGTGGCGATCATATAAATAATTAAAAAGATTGCTCCTCTTCTAATTTTTGACTGTTCATAATGCATTTGTTGCAGATCTTCTTTTTTTATGATGGCCTTCATTAATAAAAAAATTGGAAACAAGCATATCACTACGATAATAAAATTTTCCGAACGGGTGTTGTTAGTACTTGAAGGCAAAAAACTACCTCCCTTAAACAAAATAGCTGAGATTTGAAACAAGTGAAGTATCAATAACATTACCAATGCAGATAATGTACTAAAATAAGGAATGCTTTTGGTGGCTCCTTTTGAATAATATTTATAAAATAAGTATGCAACAAACTGTATTGTTTTCATTTTGTTGTTTAGATATAGTTGGTCGTTGGTTAATAAAGCACTATGAACCCTCAATCATAATCTATTCACTAATTGTGACAATTCACCCTCCTATCTCATCAAATACATTTTGCCGTAACCTTTATTAAAATATTTACCCGTATTTACTGAATTACCATCACTATCAATAATGTTGAATTTGTCCAACGATTTACCATTAAGATTGGTAATTACTCTATACAAATAAACACCGTTCGCAAGCTTTTGCCCGTATTGATCTGTTCCATCCCATTTATATTCGGTAATATTTCTTCCAATGTGCAAAGGCCCCAACTCTTCTTTGGTTATTTCCCGAACAATTTTACCTGTTATCGTTAATATCTGGATGCGAATATTTTGTGGTACCTGGCTTCCTGTAACAGTGAATACAAATGCAGTAGATGTAGTAAACGGATTGGGATAATTGAACATATCGCTTATCATCGGTTTATTATACACCTGGAATGTAACGGTGTATTCTGTAAAGCCTGCAGGGTTTCCTGTTTTATCTTTTCCCCGAACATACAACTGGTATTCGCCATCATCTGTAAGGTAGGGCGAAAAGTCAACAGCAGCAACATTTTCAGCGGCACCGGGAGTAGCTGCAATAAAACGTAAAGTATCTGTCCCGAAACCAAAACGGCGCATGCTGCCATCAGGATATTTCAACTGCACAGAAACCAAAGAGGTGTCATCAAGCAATAAATATTTTGAATCATCTTTCAGCTTGATATTAATAAGCGGATGCGCTGAAACAATATCATTATTAAGAATGTGCACACCATCAAATGTTACATCAAGCAAAGGATTGAAATCATCACTCTTAACATATACATTTTTGTACATGAAATTGTTCAGATGAAATTGTTCAGGTTGATCGTTACCCGGATTTACATCAAGGTATAAAGTATTATTACCGCTGTAATTTTTGCTATCAACTATAAAACGAACAACTGCAGTATCGCCTGGTGCAATCTTCTTTAAAGCATTTACAGGAATAACGGTTGCAACATTGTTTTTATCTGAAATGGTGAGTTTCACTTTTATACTATCAGAAAAAGGTACATCACTTACATTTTTAAATACGATCGCTGCGTCAATTTTTTCACCTAAGTCCAGCGTGTCTTTAAAATTATACAGAATATTGGCAGCCAACGCCCCTTCGGGAACAGGGTCGTAAAAAATACGCCAGTAGCGCAATTGATAAGGTGTTAAATGAACACCGTCTTCGTTTTTCATCTGCAACTTGATATACGGATAATCAGCTACATTAACAGAAGAAATATCGTAATCCTGCTGCGCAGATGAAAGAACATACAACAACGATTCCTGTCCTGATTTATCAATTCCTTTTACTTCTATTTGCACATTATCACCAGGTGATGCATCTAAACTTGCGCCACGCCATTTGATGGTTTTCCATGCTTTTGCCGGACCAAAAACAGGTGAAGTAATTGTGCCTGAAGTATCAGGCGAAAAAATATTTTCAGAGATAAAGATGCGGTCGTTCACACCTTCGCTTAGTTTCTGTATAACATTAAATGAAGGCCTGTTTTTTTGATAAGCAAATGCCCAACTACGCGGATAATTAAATGAATCAATTTTACTGAAACCGGCACTTTTCATTCTTTGATATAAAGTGTTACCATCACCATAAACCTGCGCATCATTTTTCCAGTCATCAACAAGAACATCAGCATAAGGCTCATTCAAAATAATTCTTGCAGTAACAATGTAACCGTCAGGAACCCAGTCCATAAAATCACGCATTTGCCTGCGGCTTGTTGTATCAAGATAAGAAAACTCGAAATTATAAGCAGCCCCCTGTTTGTCGCAAACCGTTGTGGTACTGCCCATAAATCCACCATAAGTTCCGCTACCTTCAACAGAGGGCTTTTTTTGGTTGTACAAAGGCTTTAAAGAAATAGGATCAAAAACATTGTAAATGATAGAATGACCCAAACATGCTGCAGCAGTTACAGTTGTTCCGTTTATCAATATCTGGAAATCTGCGTCCTGATCATAATAAGGAAAAACAGCATTATAAATCTGGAGCAGCGATTCCTTGTTCTTAAAATTCCATTTACGGCTTGTGCTATCCAGATAAATTTTATCTGCAGATGATTTTAAATGCTGGTATAAATGTGATTGATTATAGCCAAAAGAACTGTTTGCGAGATAAACAAAACTGCTTGTATTCCAGTGATAATTATTATCACCTACTGCAGGTGCAACACGCCAATAATATACAGTGCTGTCAGTAAAACTTATACCCGCATCAAACTCCACAACACCACCGCCGGATGAAACCGTTTTTGTTACTTTAGAAGAAGAATTAAATAACTCTGTTGTATCTAATTCCATCACGTATTGCCTTACCGGACTAACAGGATCAGCAGTAGAAGCAGCGAGTTTAATGTTTGTTTTGTTAACGATAGAAAAATTATATGGATAGATCGGCTTCAATTCATCTTCATAAATAAAAAATGTTTTTGTAACCGTGTTGTTAGTTTCACTCAGCTCATCATATTCATTCAGGTCATCAATGGTAACAATAAATTTATTTTCGCCTTTATCTCTTGAAGCAACAACGGGAAGATCGAGTTGCAACGAATCGGCAAAACGCACCGAAGGAATTTTTTTGGAAATGATGGTTTCAATACTTCCATCCGGGTATTGTCTTTTCAAAAGAATAGAAACAGAATCACCTGTGGCTTTACCGATGTTGTGAAAATATACTTTCACTTTAAAACTATTATCTGCAATAGAAATGAAAGAGGGACTTACAGCAACCTGCGGTTCTTCGATCACAAAATCAGGTTTTGGCTGCGCATTTATTTTTAAGGCAGGATCGCCATGCAAAATATATTCTTCTGCATGAAGATATTTTGTAATAGAATCATACCCTGTTGCAAGCAAATATTTTTCACCATCAATCATACTATAAGCAACAGCTTTGTTATAATCTTTTTTATCAAATGAATTATAAAAACCAGTGTTCATCGCATCCAGAAAATCTGGCACGCCAAAGTGAGTGCTTGCAACAAAACCAATAGCGCCACGATCTTTTGCCAAAACAAATCTTTCAGCCAAAGAAGTGATAATAGATAGACGCGATGTATCGAACGAATAAAAGTTTCCGGCATTGCAACCATTCACTACAAACAAAGGATACTTGCCATAATTGTTGTAGGTGTCGGGATCATTAAGATTGTAATCCAAAGCTGTTGCAGAAGAGTGACCAAAATAATTCAAAAGGCTAATACCGCTTGTAAATAATTGATCCATCAATGCATTTGTTATCGGCGTTACAGGCCCTGTGGATGTTTTACTGAAGTTGAAAACATTCCCACCAAATAAAGTATCTTTTATAATATTTTCATACCCTTTTAAAAAACCAGATAAAGTGTTGGACAGGTATTCATCGTTGGCGCCGGTAACATGCACCACGGTTTTCATCCAGGCTTTATTCTCAATGGTTTCAGTAGTGCTCGCTTGTTGTTGTTCATACAGTTTTATCTTATCTAAATAAATCTTCACCTCGTCGCCACTTACAGCAGCAAGACGGCCAATTGGTGTTGCGGGAATAGGATCGTAATTATCAGAGGCGAGAATATTATCAGATGCCGGCCACCCAAAAGTTGGAACAAGATTCAATTGATCATTAAAAGGTGATGCTTCGTTATACCTGTATTCATCATACGTAACTGCCTTCCCGATTAAAAAAACAAACTTTGGTTTAACCACAAAAGTTTGCCTGGCATAACGTAAAAAATTCTTGATACTTAAAGGATGTTTTTTTATACCAAATGCAAACTGGTCAACCAACTCGTCAATCTCATAAACTTTTGCATTGAAACCTCCTCCCGCTGCACTTGTTCTGTATTGGCGATATTGCTCTACGGAATTGCTTCCACCAAATAAGATTTTATTAGAGATGATGATATAATCTCCCTGGTTGGCAGATGAACCAAAATTGATAAAGTTTCTTTGCGTAAGATTATTAACAGCGTAAATATTCGAAGCATCTTCACTAACCAAAACCAAAGCTCTTTCTGTTGCAGAAGGTTGCAAAGCAAACTTTAAAATACCTGCTGCAGAAGTGTTAGCGGTGTATCTTTTATTGTTAGTGATGTCGTACAAAACCGGTGTTTGACTACCCTTATTGAAATTGGTTATCTCTAAATAATTTCCCTGGAAGGAAGCCGGAAGTGTAAAACTGAAATTAGAAGCTCCGCCGAAATTGAATAAACGCGGATACGTTAAATGAATAAATGCAACAACAATTCTATCGTTTGAATTGCTGTTAATATCCGTTACTTTAAATGCAGCAGTATTTGAATTGATCGCAGATAAAGGCACATTGTTATTTGCAAAAACAGTTGCAGTAAAAGAACCAAGCGATTGATCAATATAGGTTGCGCCATTGATGGAAACATTTACCTTTCTGCCACTGCCAAGAATAGAATTACCGGCCACGCAAACCTGCAAAGATGCAGCAGGGCCGTTTGATGCAACATACAAATTGGAAGCAGTGTTATCAATAGATTGACCGGGATTTATTTCGTCGCTGCTCCAAAACTCACCTGCATCATAAGTGGAGGAATATACATATTCACCGTAATAAACCGCTTTTCCCCTGTTGAGCATCGTTTTAAAATCTGCCTTGTAAGTATCTAAAAAATAAGGCTGAGGCGGTAAAGTATTATTTGCAACATCATTCAATGCATCCGTAAATCTTTTATTATTTGCAGATGGGTTAACCGTTAAAAAATATGCTGCGGTGTCGGTTTGCAAACTGTAAGTATCGTATAACTGGTTCGCCGGGTTTTTATACAGATCTCTGTCAGGTTTGCCATCATTTCTTTCGCCCCAAAACTCGATATAACCATTTGCAGGATGTGTACCTGAAACAACACTTGTATAAATCGCAACTTCTTTTCCATTGCGCCACAACTGGAATTGCTCTGCAGGCGTATTTGCCAATCCTGCTGCGTTTAAAGTATTTTGAGAGATGCGGTATAATCCTGTTGCGCCAACCTTGAATTTATAGTAGGTTTTAGAATAGTCTATCCATTCATTATTCAGCGACTGGCAAAAAGTGGTTGCACTTATAAAAAGCAACAAAAGTATCAGGCTCAGATTTCTCATAAATGCGGATAATAGACTTTCGTTTTTTTCTGTTTTTGTTTTGGTGCTATTTGGGGATAATATTCTTTCTTACGTCCTTCATTTTCACCCTTTCCCTTAAGATCCAAACGCAGCGAAAATACATGCGTGTATAACGGGTTGCTTTGATTGGCAAGATTGGTAAAAGCATAATCTATAGCAACATTTCCCAACTTAAAGCCTGCACCAAGACTTGGTTGAAATATCCATACTTTCTTTTGATTTAATGTATCGCCATCAGCCAAAGCCTGCTGAAAATTTGAAACGCCTGCACGCACAAAAACAATATCATTAACAGAAGCTTCAACACCAACTTTCGGGTCAATACTTATAGGATCACTACTGAAAATGGTGTTGCGTTTTCCATCAAAAGTGATGTCAAAGTCTGCTTCAGCCAGCAAATGAAATTTATCGCCAAAAGCAAAGTTATAAGCGCCGCCTGCAATCAATCTCGGTGAAGTAATTTCTGTTGACTTCACCGGAATATCATTATCCGTTAAATACAAAGCCTGCTTTTCTCTTTCTGTAAAACTAAAACTCCAGGCATTAAAAGTAGTAGTAACATCTCTTGCAGCAAGCGCAAATCGCCATGTAGGAGTTCTTATTAACAAGCCTGCATCAAAACCAAAACCCCAGGCCGATGCAAAACTTCCAACCTTACGATAAATTATTTTTGCATTACCTCCGAAACTCACCTGTTTATCTTCATCATCCTGCAGCGATTGTGCATACGATAATAAAAACGCATAATCAGCCGAAGAAAAAGTAGTGATGTTATTGTAATTAATAGAACCATCCGGTTCAACCAGGTATAAAGTATTGGGAATATCATCCACGCCAAAACGCAGCGCAGAAATTCCCAACGTTCTTTTGCCATCACTCATGGGGAAAGCCGCCGCTGCATAATCATATTTACCAATGCCTGCAAAATATTCTGCATGCATTAGCGATACCGAAGGTTTTTCTTTTACAAACACAAGTCCTGCTGGATTCCAGTAACCAGCGGTTGCATCATCCGCACTTGCCACCTGCGCTGTTCCCATGCCCAACCCACGGGCTCCCGCACCGATATTTAAAAATTCGTTGGAGTATTTTCTAAACTGTGCCTGCGAAACAACAGTAGCCAGCACACCCAACACAAAAAGCAACAGTCTTGGTTTCATATCATATACTAACGAAAAATAACGAAGATAGGTATGCCTGTTATTCATTGAGAATATGGATTTGTTATGAGCCCGGCTTTCGTACTGCTATTGGGCATCGTTGCGCCTGCGCCTGTGCCGATTCGTTTCGGTATCGCACTCTTGTACGCTTTGTTCTTTATCAGCAATTTTAAAGATACATTCAAAAGCAAAGCAATCATTATTTTGGCAAAACGCAGTATAAAAAATGCTTAAGCATTTCGTAAGCCGGACAAATTCCACATTTGACTCTGTTATAAGCCACGGCTGAGATAGAGATGAGCAACCTTCAGCAGATGAATGAAGCCTATAAACGTTTACTGAAAGATGAGGTAAAAAGTACCGCTTTGTTATTGATATGGCTATTATAATACTGATTCTTCTATCCTTTTCTTTTCCCGAATGTCTCCTGGCATAGCTTTGCGTGCAGGAAGAACATTGCGGTTTCAACGAGCTATGAAATTGTGGCATTTGAAAAACGTCAACTCCAATTACCCACAAAAGCAAAATAGCGATTTAAAGCCGGAGTAATAGCGCAAATCCATCGTTTACTTTTTTATGCTATTGTAATAAAAGCCTCACTGATTCTAAGTGATAAAAATGATCGGATAAATAGAACTGCAACCATTTTTCTAGCAACAAAAAAACCCCCGCTAAATGCGAAGGTTTTTTCAAGACAAAAAGGAAACTATTTAACAATAATAAGCTCGCCCGTTACAATTTGATTATTGGCAGTGTAAAGCGTAACAATATAACTTCCTGCGCCAAGTGAACTTACATCTAAACGATGCTGTAAATTATTTAGGGTGGTTTTATTTTTATTCAGCACTGTTCTGCCTGTCATATCCGTAATTCTCAGGGAAATAATTTTTCCTTTTCCTTGATAATCTATTATCACGCTTTCTTTCGCAGGGTTTGGATAAATGTTCAAGGTTTCAACGGCCGGTGTTTTTATTGAGTTAGTTATCAACGGCTCATCGGATGCTTGCAAAGCTGAACCTGTTGTTGTGAATTTTGCCACTGCACTGTACAATCCCGTTCCTCCTGTGCCATTCGCGGTATCTGCAGCAGCAACTTTCCATTCATAATTCGTAGCAGCTTTAAGTCCGGTAACGCTAAGAGAATTTACATTGCCTTTGGTGTTTTTTATCGTCCAGTTTGCATCTCCAACTTTCCGGTACTGAACAGTGTAATAAGAAGCGCAGTTAATACCTGCCCAGTTAAGTTTTGCAGATGTACTTTTTTTATTGGTTGTGCTTAAATTTTTTGGTGTGGCAATTACTTCAGTATAAGCACTCTTTCCAAATGCATCGCCTGTTGCGCCATCACCATAAACTGCTGCATAATAATAACCATTAGGAAGATTACTGATAGTGAAGTTCTTTGTATTTTTTACAATAACCGGTTTTCCATAAGGCTTATTAAAACGATACAACTGCACTGAATAAGGCGCTTTGCTACCTGAACATTTAAATGTTATTTCATTAGTGGTTGGGCAAGTTCCATCATTTACTGTATTTGCAGAAACAAGCACAATGCTTGCCTTCTTCTTTTGTACGAAAGATGTTTTAATAGAATATGATGAGAAACTATTTAATGAACTTGAATAATAGGTGTTTATCTTAACGTAATAATATCCTGCTTTAAGATTCGTAAGATTAATGGTGGATGAATTGGCAATAAAATATTGTGAATAGATGGGTGACTTGGTTGTGTCTTTATAAACATAGAACCATGTATAATCAGGACCAGCGTATTTTTTCCTGTTTTCGAGGTTGAAGGTAAAGCTTAGACTACCGTTTCCGGTATAATTAACTTTCCACCAGTCAATTGCATCGCGACTTCCTTTGTAATAAAATCCCACATGACCTTCCACTGTTTCATTCGCAGGAATGGTTTTAGCCTGGTAAGCCTTATCATCAGGCTCTGATTCTTTCACAAAATTATATTTGCTAAATGTATTCTGCAGCGTATAAGGTGCAAAGCCATTACTGTAATAAGCGCTTACTTTTACATAATAAGTTCCTGCCTGCAAACCATCTGTATTATAGCTCATTGTCGAATTAGTGTATTGTGCTCCTAATTGCGTAGTGCCATCGTTGTCGTATAAATAAGCCCATACGTATTGACCGTTATTCGAAGTAAGGGTAAGGCCGACCATTCCATCATCATTGATTGTTATTTTATACCAATCTGCAACATCGCTTTCTGAATTATAATAGTAATTGATGTGGCCTGTTTTAGTGCTGTTCGCATTGAATGTTACTGCTTGACTTTTGCTATCATTTGGTTCATTATCATTAGCTTGTTTAGGCTTGAATAAACTGTCCGAAAGCGTGTAAGGAATGAATCCATTGCCATAATAAGCTTTGATCATAACATAATATGTACCTGCTGCCAGACCATCTTTATTAATATCAGTTGTAGTATTCGCATAGCTTGCAGCAAGTTGTGTAGAGCCATCATTATCATAAAGATAAGCGTACACATACTGCGAATTATTAGAAGTAATTCTTATCCTTAACAGTCCATCTTCAGGAACAATTATCTTATACCAGTCAAAAGTGTCTCTCAAATTTTTATAATAGTAACCAATATGCCCTTTCACTGACCCATTTAGAGGTAGATTAAGAGCTTTCCCTTTTGTATCATTCGGCTCTTTATCATTGTTTTGGGCCGGTGTAACTAATGTATTCGAAATGGTATAAGAACCTTTGGTTGTGGAATAATAACCAACTATCTGCAGATAATATGTACCCACTGCAAGCCCGTCTGCACTTACTGTAGTATTTGAATTTGTATTTTGTCCAGCCAGCTTCGTGGTGCCATCATTGTCATAAATATTAACCCATATATATTGTCCATCAACCGAAGTCAGTTTTACATCTAGCCTGCCATCTTTTGTTGTAGTTATTTTCCACCAATCCTGGTCACCTGCAGGATTTATTTTGCCGGAGTTACTGCCATTTAATGCTAAAGTGTTGGCTGATGACCTTGCATTGTTTGGTTCTGTTTCCGCTGCAAAAAGCGCAGCATGAATAAGCGCACAGATAAGCAGGAGAAGTAAAGTTTTTGTTTTCATAGCGTAAGTTTTGGTGTGATAAAAAGAAGTTCGAGAATTGCTATTGCTATTATAGCTTGATTGATTTTAAAATTTGAAATTAATTATAAAATATTGTTGGTGCAATACTCAATTTGTAGTATTTCAAATACATATACTATTTTTAGGCTTGATTTCAACTTCAAGAATGTCCCCTGCCATAACAGTGTTTCGTAAGATTGACAAATTCCACATTTGACTCTGAGTACTTGTGGTGAAAGGAAAAATTTGGTTTATGATGAAAGTATTTTTGCTGTTGGTGAGAAGAACACTAACAGCGGCGAAGGAGTTTCTGATGTTCAGCACATGTTCGTCCAGCCGCTATAGCAGCAAACCGAATGTTACCTGCTGTTTTTTTTCACTCGATTGTCAATGTCTAAAAATTTGCTTGCTATTTGTTCAGTCAAGCTACTAAAGTAAATTGGCTCTTTGCCTTTCTCCACTTCAAAATGTCTGGTCGTACCAAGTAAGGTAAATTCAAAATAGCTTCCTCCCTGGTCAAGGCAGTCGGGACAGCCAAATACATTTCTTGGGTCAAGCAACATAATTAACGGAACTGTCAATTTATAGTCGTCTGAGTTGTCGTCTTGTTTTATGTCAATCTGTAGATGTGATTGCATGGTAAGTTTTTCACCCTGCTTTCTGTCGTTACAAAAAGATGTTGTGTCTATGTGAATCGTCCGGGTAGTTATTTCAAACATTCTGCTGCAGCTCCCTTCCATACAGTCGCAAGCAAAATGTCCATATACTTCTCTTGTTGGCTCGAGTCTGATAATGCATAGTACTGTCAAGATAAGAAGCAAAGTCAATATGATTTTGAATAGTCGTTTCAAGTCTAATCAATATAGCAGGTAACACAAATATATGCGCTACTCCGATTACACGCAAAGACCCTCCAATCCCTTGATTTTTATAGCTGTTCTACCGTAATTATTTCTTTCGCGATAGCGCAAATCCATCCTTTGTCTTTTCTATGCTATTATAAAAAAAAGCCTCCCCACCACGGAAGGCTTTAAAAAATTTACTGCAATCGTTATTATTGCGGTATCACATGCTGGCCGTTGGCGGCAGGGCCACTACCAGCACTATTAACAGCGTAAACACTAACAGACAATTCCAGGCCGCTCGGTACATTGGTAAAGTCTGCCCTTCCACGTGTACTTACAAGCACGTAAAAAGTTTTGTCGCCTAATGTTAACTGCATTGTTTCACCGTTGTAAGTTACAGAGCCTCCTTCAGGGGCAGCAGCAAACACATAAGATGTTGCACCTTTTACGGAAGGACATACTGCTGTAAAATTTCCCTTGCTGCCATTTACACTTAACCCAAGGCGGGAAGTTGCACCGGGCTTCTGACTGGGTGTGGTTTCAGATTTTGTAGGTGTAAAACCTGCAAGGCGAACAGTGCCTTCATTACCGTTTGCTATAAAGCTAACGTACCTTGCCATTACCCTGAAGCTGGTGTTCCACACTTTTAAAACTGCCTTTAAATTGGCAACAGCAACATGATCTCCCGCTTTTGCAGCAAGTACTGCAGCAGACAGCGCAGTATTGTTGGCTGTAAGTTCAGTAAGCGCAATGGGCAGGGTGTTAAATGTTTCGGGATTGGCTGCTAAACCGTTAACAACGTTTTGTCCGAAAGACGCCTTTTGTGCCGGCGTTTCTTTAATAAATGCCATGGAGGCGTTGGATGCTCTCTGCATAAATAAAGGATTTAATGGTTAAAAAAAATTTTTGATACCCATTAAACGCAGCAGTTGGAAAAACTATTATTAACACCACACATTCTAATTTGTTTTTAAGACTTTAAGGAAATTACAATGCTCCACCTGGCTTTTGGCTCTTCCTCCCGGAAAAAGAGGTTTTCCTTATGGATGAAGTGCTCTTCCTCCCGGGAAAGGAGGTTTTCCTTATGGATGAAGTGCTCTTCCTCCCGGGAAAAGAGGTTTTCCTTATGGATTCGAGGCTTTTCCATATGTAAAAGAGGGTTTTCCTTATGGATTGGAGGCTGTTCCGTATGTAAAAGAAGGTTTTCCTTATGGATTGGAGGCTGTTCCATATAGAAAAGAGGATTTCTTTATGGATTGGAGGCAATTCAATATGTAAAAGAGGGTTTTCCTTATGGATTTGAAGCTGCTCCGTATGGATTGAGGGCTTTTTGGTTTAGCGAGAAAAGCATCTTTGCTGTTGCTAAAAAAACACCAACAGTGGCAGAGGTATTGAATGTGGATTGTACTAATAACAATTGAAAATGTATAATACTAACTTCCTGAAAATCAAAAGGGGCATTTTTTAAGAAATTGCGTGTTATATCATAAATTTACGTGTTAGCGGCAACTTACTCTATGAGAACAATTACTGAAAATTTCAACATCATACTTGACGGTCAGAAATCAATGGGTTATGACTATTATTCAATTCTAAATTCACCTGCTGACTCAACTGACATCAGGACAATAGAAGACAGGCTTCGAATAACTTTTTCAAATGAATTGAAAGAAGTGTACTCATTAGCAAATGGAACAATATCAGGGTCGCATATTAGCAAGGCAATTGGTTTATTTCCATCTTACGACTTTATAAACTTAGATGATGCCGCCTATGTATATTCGCTGTACGAGAATGATTTTACGCTTACAGACCCGTTAGACGGTGGAACGTTCACCATGCACAATTATGATTACACTGAAACTTTTACTCCTCAAAGAAATATGTTTCCGATTTTCGCAGATGGATGTGGTGACTATTATTGGGTTGACCTGAACGAAAATACCAAGCATTATGGACAGGTATATTATACTTTTAATGGTGACGGTGCTGACTATGCGTTCACTTCATTAATTGCCATGTTCCAGACTATAGCTGAATGCTATGAAAGCAATGTGTTTTTCTTTGGAAACGGCATGAATCCGCAAACTGGTTACAGACCTTTGACACAAGATGACGAAAAGTGGAAAATGATAGTCAAGAGAAATAACCCTGAACTGAATTTTTGGGACGATTACATCAACTCTAAATAACTATGCCGCTAACATTTGCTTGCCAAAATAGCGGCTGACGGATGCCATTCGACAAAAGGAATTCTATTGAGCTTTATATCAATATTTAAACTGACATACCGCTGTTGCCGCTACTATCGGCAAGCAGTGGAACGTTGCCAGCAATGTTAGACGACTCTTCAATCACACAGTTTATAAAGTCATCGGTGGACAGTACTTCGCTGACTTTTAGAAAAAATTATCACGGACAGACAAACATCTAAAATCACTGACAATGATTAGCAGACAAATGGAATTGAAAATCATAAATAGAACTATTGCTGGAGTAATTATACTGACAAACATTTACTTCGTTCCATTGAATTATGTTACAATCAAAGAAGCGGGTGGACCTATGGGGTATGGACTTTTAATGTTACCGGTTCTTTTATCAACCAACTTACTTTTAATTACCGCAGGACTAACATTTAAACAAAAATTTCAAAACAGTATCTTATTGCTTTGTATCAACGGACTTGGAATGATTTGGAACTTCTTTTGGTTGTGGCTACTATTGATGTAAGCTTCCCCAAAGTTCGACCATTTAAAAGTTGACTGATTTGTTAACTTTAAATGGTAAATATGAAAAAGACAAGATTCACCGAAACACAAATTGTAAAAGCCATTCAGGAACATGAGAATGGC
>JAEZRL010000407.1 GCA_023440945.1 Bacteroidota bacterium | reverse complement strand
CGCAAATGTAGGCTGTCGCAATCTTTTTTCCATCTTTCAATTTTATAGAAAGGATTGCTGCTGTCGAAAACAATTTCTTTACAATTAAATGCAGAAAGAATTTGTTTGATAGAAATTGAAGGGTTTTTGCTGATAATAATAACATCAGCATTTATCTTTGAAGAAACATTTTTAAACCTGAATGTTGGATCAATAAGAATAATTTTTTTATGCGCATAAAGAATAACATTGTTATTTGTTTCAACATTATTCATTGTTTTTGTTAATGTTGTTCTATTCAAAATTCGTGAAGGCTTTAAATGGAAATTTTGCAGAAAGCCATCTTCTGTTAATTCAGTATCTCCAATAAAATAATATCTATTTCCACACATGATATCCATCGCTGAATGTTGCGGAACGTTGTAAACAATCAGTTTTACTTCATTTTTATTTTGAATTATTTCAACTGATCGTATAACAGCAATGGATGCAAAACAGGTGAGTGTAATGATTAAAGCCTTTTGCATTTTATACATCAGCCAAACAGCACATGCAATTAATAAGATCATTAGTAAAACGCTTTGAAAAATATTTAGTTGGATGTTATCGATCAAAGCAAAAGGAAAAGCTTCCATATTGAGAACATAGTTATTCATCAGCCATAATAAACCGAATAAAACCTTCCCGATAATAAATGCAATCAAAGGAATTTTAGATACTAAAAGCAATAACATCAATCCATATAAAATAAAACCGGATAACGGAACGACTAGCAAATTTGTAAGCAAAAACAAAACAGGGAACTGATGAAAATGATACAATATAAATGGCAATGTTAGTATTTGTGCCGCAATGGTAACACTGGATAACTGCCACAATTTATCCAGCATTTTATTGTGCACATCTATAAGATGATAAACAGGTTTCATAAAAGCAACAATACTTATAACCGCAGCATACGATAATTGAAAACCCACATCCCATAAATAAAACGGATTATAAACCAACAAACAAAATGCAGAAGCCGCCAGTGTATTATAAATTTTGGTTTTTCTGCTCAACATCTCCCCAATTAATATAAAAGAAAACATAACTGCTGAGCGCAATATAGAAGCTGCAGCGCCGGCAATCAAAGTGAACAGCCATAAGAACAAAAAGATTACGATAAACTTTACCGGTTTATACCATCTTTTATTTTTAAAAGGAGTAAATAACCAAACCAATAAACCATATATTAATCCAAGATGCAAACCACTGATAGCAATAATATGCACAACACCTGTATTGCTGTATGATTGAACCAATTCTTTATCAAGGTCTTCCCGATAGCCGATAAGCAATGCTTCTGCAACACCTTGTTCTGTTTTCCCTGGAATGTAAGCGTGCATGGTATTAATTACATTTTGCTGCACATCGTACAACCATTTCTGAAAAGCATTTTCATTTTTATGTGGCAGAACAATATAATCGCTCTGTTTCAAAAATACCTGGTGAGAAATATCTTTAAACAGACAATATCTTTTATAATCAAAAGCACCAGGATTACCCGAATTAGTAATCTCTTGCAGTGGCTTATTAAAAACTATTTGCGAACCATAACCAACTGCAGGAACAATTGAATCTTTGGCAATATAGATGAGCATCTTCCCTTTCACTTTTATAATGGTATCACCTGTTTGTATTGTTTCAAAAGATGCAAGTGCTTTGTACGATTTGGGCTTTGTAACAAGTGGTTCTTCAAGTGTAACAGTAATCGTTGCTTTTGATGAATAATAATTTCCTATCCAATTGGGTGTATGACGTACCTCTTTTATAAAAGTTATCGTGCATCCAATAGTTCCGAAAAGTATAAGGACGCCTAAGCCGTGAAACCAACGCAATTGATAACGTAAGGAAACAGGAAGAAAAAAATAAAGTAGTATAATAATTATAACAACCCCAGAGCAAACAATAATAGTATGTAATTGCAACGGTAAATACCATTGAAGCAGGATGCCGGCTATCGAGGGCAAAAGTAAACGGGCAAAGGGTATTTTTTTATACGTTCCCAAAGCAAGAACAATTATAACCCAATTTACAAATTCCGGATTTGATTTTCAAAATGGAGCAATTTTCTTTAATATTTCCATCATCTGGAAATCTAATTATTATTTAATTTCTGTTAACGTTATTCTAATTTTTTCTGTTTTTTCTACTTTGCAAATTTGCTTTATCCAATAACAGAAAACCAATATCCAATGATCCTACCATCATCTTTTAGGATGAAGGCTGCAATTGCTTTCGTCGCTGTTGCATTGTTTACGCAGAGTTGTAGTAAAGAAGTTGATTTTACCGGATCAACTTCTATGCAATCCTCACATGAGAATGTTGTAACAGGAGCAATCATCGGTAACCAGGAAGTTATAGAACTTCCGAAAGATGAATTAAATAATCAAACCCAGGCTCTTTTATATCTCCCAAAAGAGTATAAACAAACGAATGAAAATTATCCATTGATCATTTCCTTACATGGAATGGGAGCAGCGGGTACAGATATTTCTGTAATAATGAAAGCTTCTTCTTTAGCGGATAATATCTCTAAAGGTTTTGTGCCTGAAGCTATAAATCCTGTTGATCATAAACTATATAAATTTATCACCGTTTCTCCACAGGCTCCTCAATGGTCCTATGGTGCAACAAATATTAAAGCTATGTTACCCGCTTTAATAAAGAGATATCGCATAGATACAACGAGAATTTATGTTGTAGGATATTCTGCCGGTGGTTATGGCACATGGACGTGCGCTACTGATGATACTTCATTGATAAAAAGAATTGCAGCAATAGTGCCGATGGATGCTGCAGGAATAGAAAAGGCTGTAAAAGTTGATGGTGTTGTTATAAAAAGATATGATAACCTGCGCAATGTATCAACATACGATTTGCCTGTATGGAATATTTGCGGCGAAGACGA
>JAEZRL010000332.1 GCA_023440945.1 Bacteroidota bacterium | reverse complement strand
GCTTCCACCATCAATCACAACTCAGAACCTGTGCTATAACTTGCATCATCGGAAGCCAGGTATAAAACCAGGTTGGTAACTTCTTCCGGCCTTGCTGCTCGTTTCAGCGGGATTGACTTGGCGAATTCTGCCAGCGAAGCGGCGTTGTTTTCGTCCTGTGTCATGGGGGTATCAATCAAGCCGGGGTGTACAGAGTTTACCCGGATACCGTAGTCGGCAAATTCCAAAGCACCTACCTTGGTCATTCCCCGCACGGCAAACTTAGAGGCACTATAAGTAATATACTGCGGCAGCGCAAGCAAACCGGCTACAGAAGAAATATTAACGATAGAACCATTTTTTGTCTTCTTCATAGACGATACCACCGCCTTCATTCCAAGGAACACACTTACCTGGTTAATGTCAAGTGTTTTTCGGTATTCTTCCTCCGTGATTTCTTCAATAAGCTTCACAAACCCGATACCGGCGTTATTAACTAAAATATTTACCGGTCCAAAAGTAGATTCAGCGGTGGATACCACGTGTTGCCATTCATCCCACTTTGTTACGTCGTGCTTTATAAAAAGGGCACTATCACCCAATTCATCTGCTACGGCTTTACCTTCTTTCTCCAAAATATCCGTAATTACCACTTTAGCTCCTTCGGCAACAAATCGCCTGGCGTGCGAAGCACCCATACCACGTGCGCCACCTGTAATAATAGCCACTTTATTTTCTAATTTTTTACTCATGATCATCTCCTTTTTAGTTAATTAATTAAATTCATCTGTCTTACCTTAATCCATTTCATGCCAGCATTTTACAAGATATCTTTATTTAGTCTGAAGTGAATTATTGTGTGTTGTTCAAAGTTAGCCAAACCACTCTCCACCGGCATTGATATAAGTCAGAAAAAACCATTGATAAGAATCAATGAAAGCAGCGTTTCAAAGCACTATTTTCCGACTTACTTTTGAACAGGTGTATGTTTTACATAGTTTCGTATTCGTAACGAATAATCTATTCCTGCATCCTTCATCAATTACTGCCGTATGTACCAGATCTTCTTCCAGGAATTCAACGAGAAAGTCCCCCTTAACGTGGAAGAAGAAGCACTTATAAAACGGTACTTAACTCCGAAAAAGCTACGTAAAAAGCAGTACCTGCTGCAGGAAGATGATGTGTGCAAGTACATTGCGTTTGTGGAGAAAGGTGCATTGAAAGCCTATGCTATTGATGAAAGTGGAGCAGAGCGCATTATACAGTTTGCACTGGAAGGCTGGACCATCTCTGACCTGTACAGTTTTTTAACCGGTGAACCTGCCACTTACAACATTGATGCAATTGAAGATGCTCAACTGATACTAATCAGCAAATCTGCACATGAAGAGCTGCTTGAGAAACTGCCGAAATACGAGACGTATATACGGCTTCAAATCACGGGGGCTTACATAGCCTTGCAGAAACGGCTTACCTCTATCATCAGCCTGCCTTTAGAAGAAAGATACAAGAACTTTACAGCCATTTACCCTGATATTACTCAACGTGTGCCCCAGCACATGATCGCTTCTTACATGGGTTTAACACCGGAAACATTGAGCCGCGTAAGAAGCAGAATGTCTTCCCGTAAATAACTGTGGCGACGAAGATTCCATTAAGCGCCCTGTTCATCGTGCCTGCACCATTGAACATTTATTTTTATCTTCAGCAACAGTTTTTCCATCAAGCATTTGTACCAGTTGTAAAAGTTCTGTTGCCATGCCTTTACAAATGCTTCAATTTTTGCCTTTCAAAAGAATGCTTTAAAATCTATACATGGTAAACAGGTTTCGTCGATCTATAACAATTTTAGCACTGCTGTTTTCCTTCTGTTTCATCGTTGGCTGCCACTCAGATTCAGGAGAAGTTTCGTCTTTATATAACCAATACAGGTTCGACCCGAACGTAATTGAAAAGCTTCCGCTGTATGATAGCCTTGTATCTGCTATTTTGGAAAAATCTTCTTTCTTTAAGCAATCTATTGATGAGAAAAGCTCTTATCGTGCTTATAAATACAGGCCTCTTTCGGATGATGCCGATGCAGTTAAGGAACTACCGCAGGAAGTTGCAGCTAAAATCAATCTATACTACAATAAACTGGGAAATAACTTTATTTATGGATTTGATGTTTTTAAAGACAGTACGATAAAAATAGGTATCAGGCGCAATGAGTCAAATACTTCCAGTGTGAATATTTTAGAATACTTATCTTATTACCCTTTGGGAACCAATATACAGAAAAGAGAATTTCCTGTAAAAGACACAATACTTAATGAACACTGGCAATATTGGGTATTCTTTGATAAGCCACGTTTACCTTTTTAATAATCCAAGCTTCGCCATTGGTGTTCCTCACCCTGTTCATCTCAAAAATTTGCTCATCATTTGCACCTGCTATCTTTCAACTATAATTTTTTTCGTGTATTGTTTTTTGTTTGCATCTATAATCACTAAAAAATAAGTGCCACCCGAAAAATTGCTAACATTTACATCAATGGATTTATTTCCTTCTGAAGTATTTTGTATCCAATTCCAAACCGGTACACCTTCCGCGTTGCGCAATTGTGCTGAGATGATACGTAAGCCATTTGCTTGAATGGTAAAGGAATTAGCAGTGGGATTGGGATATATTAAAACCTCTTTTCCTGTATAAACATTGTTATCATTCTTTAAATCGTTTGCAGCAATAAGCGCTGCTTTGGTTTTGAAAGAATTGATGGCTGTAAATTTACTGGCAGCAGTTATTTTATTTGCTGAATCCTTAGATGCTACCCTGAACTCATACGTTGTATTTGCGGCAAGCGCTGTGAGTTTTAAAGAATCTTTATTACCGGTAGTATTTTTTGAAGTCCATTTGGAAGTTCCCTTCTTTCTAAACTGCAGGGCGTAAAACTTAACGCAGCCCAGGTGATTCCATTTTATGGTAGCTGTTGTGCTGCTGATATTAGCAGCAAGAACTCCCTGTGGAACCGGCATAAGCGAAGAAGTTGCACTTTTACCTGCCGTAGCATCAGCGCCGTTATTACCATCTGCCGTTGCAAAATAGCTGCCTATTGGAAGATTGCTGATAGTAAAAGGCAGGGTATCAGTCACCGTAAGTACGCTGCCAAAAGCTACACTATAACGAAACAACTGCACTTTAAAAGGCGGTTTGCTTTGTGTGCATTTGTATTTGAGTTTATTGGTGTTGCTGCAGTTATTTACTGCTGTTGCCTTTACCAACGAAATTTTGGCAACCGTAGGCGTATTAAACGTGCCTAACATACCCATCGCTGCATGAAAAGTGCATTGGTAAGCGTAACCACCGGCTATTTTTATTACATATTTGAAGGATGTGTGCGAGGCATCAAGCGGTGCATCCCACGTAGCCGCACCTGCTGGTACGGAAGTGGAAGTGGTAGTATGAAAACCGCTTACCCATACAAAGTTGACGGTATCTCCAACGGCTGCCGTGAAACTGTTAGGTGAAAAACTAAAACCAGACGCGGATACTTTAATTTGTTTTGCAGAGGCATTAAACAGCAATGCTTGCAGAAGAAGGATGGTGAGGAAAAAATACTTTTTCATAGTGATTAGTTTATGGGGCTTTCAAAAATATCAATGTGGGATCGGGAAACGACGGGGTATTACTTGCAGTTGTAGCTTTTGTTTTGTCGGGAGGAACCGAGTGCCTAAGTAAATAATAATACGGTAAATCGGTATAGCAAGTTGCCCGGGAATAAACAAAGTAATTTTTCCCTTATCCGCACGTCTCCTTCCCTTATCCGCAATGTCTCCTTAAAAGCTATGAGCGTAAGCAGGGACATTGCGGGAATCCGAGCGCAAAAACCTTTTTAATTTTTAACTACTTTCCCCGCAGTTGCTGTTCTTCACCTATTGCTTTTGTGTTCTGTTTCGCCGGTGAAGAACACGGGCAAAGGCGAAAAGAATACCCCAAACCTTGCAGCACAAAAACAAAAAAACTCCACTGATAATGTAAGCGGAGTTAAAAGATGGAAATTAATGCTTAAATGTTTATCCAGGCAGTTTGCGGCCAATCATCCGAATTGTTGGTCATAGCCTGTTACAGCACAAAGCTGGTGATCACATCACTATACACCAACGTTGGGTCTGTGCCGATACCGCAGGCACGAAAAGCATATTGCTGCCCGCTTGTAAGCCCTTCTAGAATCTGCTTGCTTTTACCGCTGTAAGTATTTTGCCATACGGTGCTGCCATTTGAAGGAGCATCCGAATACTGGAACAGGTAAGTGTGGGCGCCGGCGATAGCTTTAAGAGAAACCTTAACACTGCCCGGAACAGGGCCGGGTTCAATTTTAAAGTCTGCCGGTTTGGGCAAAATACCAATAGGGCCGCCCTTGCCTTTCTGCAAGGTAAAACCACTGCTTTGCAGCACGACCATATCGTTTCCGCCGGTCTTTTGTACATACAGTGCCAGCGAGTCAAGCAATTCTTCCAGTTCAAGGCGCCGCTGGTTCTTAAGTAGCGTGCCCTCTTTACCGGTACTGCCCATGGCAGCAAGTGCGTCACTGAAATTTTGAATGGCGGTTCTGATGTCCTCCAGCGGAGGGTCAGGCGTTGCGTATGCCAGGTTACCTGTCATACTCAAGTCAATGTGCTGCGACTTCTGAAGGAAGCTGTCGTCCTTGTAACTGCCAAAGCCTGTAGCAACTTTTGGAATCATAGACTCTACGTTTTTATGGTGAAAAAATAAAAAGATGCCGGAAGAATAAAGTACAGCGATTCTAACGTTTCCGAAGCCATTCTGTCAACCTGGATAATCTTCTAACTACTTACATACTTTCTTAAATAGACCCAGCAGGAAATCTCATCCTTGGTTCAGGAAGCCTCTCACGGGGTGTCACGCCATCCTAAGCAGTTCTCATTGGAGGAACACTAAAGTTTTTTATGGAGCAAGCTTTATCTCTTTCTTCATCTTTCGTTGTGTATTCTAAGACTCAGCCAAATAAATTTTAGGCTGCTGCTTCAAGAATATACGGCGTTTGTCTTTTAATAACGGCAAAAATTCTTTCGATCAATTCGAACCTTATAATGTTCAGGGCTACCATTTTTGCTTTTCCCTCCTTTATCTTTTTTTCATACTTGGCTTTTAGCTCCACCTGGTGATTTATAGCACTGATAGCTGCCATGGTTAACAGGGACTTTATTTTTCGATTAGCCAGGTGGCTGGTCTTTGTTTTTCCTCTTATACTGCTTCCCGATTCATTTTAAAAGGTGCTACTCCACAGTAGCAGGCAAACTTTCTGGGATCGTTGAACCTGGTAAAATTTGCTGTTACAATCAAAAGATGAACTGCGCTTACAAAGCCTACTCCTTTTACAGTTCTTATCAGCTGATAATTTGTCTGCAGATTATCATCCTTTCTGAGCAATTGTTCAATCTCTAACTCTATGTCCTTTATTTCCACTTCCAGCACATCCATGACGCACCGAGTTGAGCTAATTATTCTGGCATTTAAATCACTTCCCAGCTGCTGTTGCAATTCCTTCAGGCGAGACTGGTACGACGATTTATCAGCAACCAATTTATCACGATAAGCCATCAACTGCTGCAGTTGTTGTTGCTCTTCGCTCACAGGCTTCATAGGCTGTAGTTCATCTCTGCGATACCATCCGTACCTACTGATCATCCGGGCATCTGCCCTGTCTGTTTTACCTCTCTTTATCCCTGCGGATCTTTTGATATCCAGGGCAGGCCTTTTTACATAATCAATCTGCTGCTCGTGTAAAAACTTCTCCAACTGGTACGTGTACACCCCGCATACTCCATTACAATTATTACTTCACTGAGTTGTTTGCTGACCTGCTGCTTTAGCCACTTTAGCAAGCTCTTGTAACCTTTGATATTGTTGGCCGTTAACAGGCATTCCGCTTGTCCGTGACAGTGAACATCCAGCGTGAGTTTGGAGACATCTACTCCAATAATGTAGCTCTTTTTCATAATTTAGTGTTTAGCAATAAAACAAATGTTGCCCTTGTACTAAGACCTTTAATAGTCCTTCAAGACTAAAATTCTAACTGGTCCAAGGCAACGATGAAAGGAAGGGAGGTCTAATACACAACTTAAGCCTTAAAGCTTAGTCACTCACTTAGTGCACCTCTCTTCTTTTCAAATTTATTTTATCTACCCCTTCTGCCGTTATTTCAAAGAACTTCAAATCTAAAGGTCACTCACTTGTACGGTTGGTAATTCTATTCAACTTTTTTTGATCTTGTCTATAGAAACATCAAAACCAAAAACAACTTAATCCATAATTTATTATAATCATTCTTGTTTCGTTCATCTCGTTAATATCAAATCAATTACTTTTAATTGATCATTCAAACCAAAACGGTTATGGCTTTAAATATTGTATGGATATCTTTCTTCATCATTGCTTTTGTAATTGCACTTATCAAGTTTCTTTTTATTCCGGGTAACGAAGGAATTTTTAAAGTATTGGTTGATGGTTTGTTCGATTCTGCAAAAACAACCGTAACAGATGTTGCTTTTCCTCTTGCCGGTACGATGATCTTTTTTTTAGGTATCATGAACATTGCAGAAAAAGCAGGCGCTATACGATTGCTTGCAAGAGCATTAAACCCCTTTATGAAAAGATTATTTCCCGGCGTTCCTGCCAATCATCCGGCAATGGGAGAGATGGTTATGAATTTTAGCGCCAACATGCTTGGTTTGGATAATGCGGCAACGCCTTTCGGTTTAAAAGCAATGGAAAGTCTGCAATCGCTGAATAAGGATAAAGAAACGGCAACCGATGCGCAGATCATGTTTTTGGTACTGCATACAAGCGGACTAACACTCATTCCTTTATCCATTATTACGTACCGCTTGGCTGCAGGTTCAACCGATGCAACTAGTATTTTTATTCCCTGTGTTGCAGGAACAGTTTGTACAACGCTTGCTTCTATTTTTGTTGTAAGTCTTAAACAGAAACTAAAGTGGGATGTTGTTCTTGCCGGTTGGCTTGTTGGACTTTCCGCTATAATTGCTTCGCTTTTATTTTTTGTGCATGGTATGAGTGATGCATCAAGAAATTTATTCAGTACAGTGTCTGGAAATCTTATCTTATTGTTACTCGTAGTACTCATAATTGCAGGCGGTGCCTGGAAAAAAGTAGGCGTATTTGATACTTTTATTGAAGGTGCAAAACAAGGGTGGGATGTAGTGTTGAAGATCATTCCTTATCTCGTTGCCATGCTTGTTGGTATTCGTGTTTTTCGCGATAGCGGTGCATTAAGTTATATTGTGGATGGCATTGCTTATCTTATTCATTTCACAGGTATGAATACAGATTTTGTGCCCTCGTTACCGGTTGCAATTATGAAACCTTTCAGCGGAAGTGGTGCCCGTGGTTTAATGCTTGATATTTTTAAAAATCCAGCTTACGGTCCGGACTCTTTTGTAGGTAAAGTGGCAAGTACTTTCCAGGGTTCAGCCGATACAACCTTTTATATTATTGCTTTATATTTTGGAAGTGTGGGTATAAAAAAAGTACGTTATGCCATTTGGGCCGGGATAGCAGCAGACATAATTGGTGTTATTGCAGCCATTATTATCTGCTATATTTTCTTTCATTAATAATGTGAATCCATTTCACTGATGCGATAAGTAATCGGTAAGATTTTGCTGCGACCATTCAGGTTTTTCCTGCACCCATCCGCAGATATGATCTTTTATTTCCGTTAAGATCTGCCAGGCAGAATTAATGATCTCTGTTTCGCTGATACCTTCAATTTCCTGTTTTATAGGATTGATGATAGCGATTATTTCGCCTTCTATATTCCGAAAAGTATTCTTGAAAAATTTTCCAACAGGATAAGGAAACTTGCCAAAAAGACAATTGCCAAGAACTAATCCTATTACCTGTTTTTGCGTAGCATCAATAACCACGTTATTCTTAAGGTAAGCAATGGTTTTGCCTTCTTTATCAGTAATAGAGGTTTCCATATACAATGAATTTAAGAATGGCTAAGCAAAGTAAAAATTACCACGGTTGCTTTAAGAAGCCGGCAAATTAATGATAACACAACATTGAAACAAGTTTTGTTTAATCTGTAAACCTTAATAACTTCACGGGCTTTTGAACAAAATTTGCTTTAAGTAAGCATACTTTTTTTGATACCGGCTCCAGTTTTTATAGCATCGCCTGTTGCGTCGCAATCACTTCATCGTTCCACTTTCAATTAAGCAGTTAAACAAATGAATTTTATATGCTCTTTTAAATATTTGAAATAAGAAATAAGTATCATTTCTTCTTCTTAATAACATAAATAACAGAACTACATTTTGTAACATCACTCATCGCTTTCCTGTTTGATTGCATACCGGTTGATACAGCTTTCACAAGATTATTTTTTCCTGTCTTATATTTTTCACTCAGCATACTAACATAAAAACTGTCGAACCACATGGGTTTGTGTGCTGCAACAGTAAAACCATGTTGCTGCATCAGCAACTGCATACTCTTTGGAGAAAAATGATACAAATGCCTTGGTACATCATACGCTGCCCAAAATTCTTTGTATGCATCAGCATCATAACTTGTGTAATTCGGCACAGCAATAATAAGCGTACCATTATCTTTTAAAATGCGATTAAACGTTTGCAAATAATTATGCAACTCGTGCACATGCTCCAGCACATGCCATAAAGTAATGGCATCGAAAGTGTTGGTGTTTAAAGAAGGAAGCGCATCCAAACTTTCCAGTTGGATATGATGATTAGATAAAGCATTTTGTCTTGCTATTGCATCAGGTTCCAATCCTTTTACCTGCCAGCCTGCTTGTTGCATGGTAAAAGCAAAAGCACCGGTTCCTGCACCAATATCAAGCAGACTTCCCTTTTCAATACCGGTGACTTTTTGAACGAGTTTTCTTTTTGTTTGAAGTGTATAATTGCGAACGATATGATACAAGCGATTGATCAACCCGCTTTTAGTATCAGAATGCGAAACATAATCAGATGACTGATAATAACGGCCTATTGCATTTTCTGCCGGAACATTTTGTGTAAAGCGCAAAGTGCAGTTATCGCATTGCCATACAGAAAATTTCTCATGGCTTACGGTAAAGTCTTCTGCTTCCAAAACCGGATGAATGCTATTGCTGTTACAGGCAGGACAATCAGAGCGTTTGATGATATTTTGCATCGGCGCAAAGAAAGTAAAGTTTCAGTTAAAAAAACGCTTTTTAACTCAATCACTTCATTAGGCAATACATCTTTAATTAATTTACTTTGTTTTACATGAGCAGGCAAATTAAAAATATCAGGCAGGCACTTCGTCTTATAGGGTTTTACATTCCTTTTACCTGGTATTTTGTGCTTTTCCTTGCAGGCTGCTGGATTGGTTATTCATGGTTGAAACAACAATCGGTTGTGCCCGGTACTTCTTACAGTGATATATTTCTTTTGCTTATTCAGATTGCTGTTTGGTTTGGTTTTATATTGATATCGCTGGCATTCTTAACCGTTATTGTTGCCTATCTTTTTTTCGCGATAAAAAAAAGAAGAGGCGTTGAGTTTAGTATAGAAACAAAACAACAACCTTCAAAAAATAAAGAACGTAAAAAGAAACAACTTTTTACTTTGACAGAAGACACAGATAAAGCCATTGTTCAACTGCATCTTCATCCTGTATTGCGACCATTTCTCGGTTTTATAAAGATGAGGCTTGAATATGATGAAGGTGATTTTTCACGTAAGTTTTCTGTTGCAGAAAGATCGCAAAAAAAGTTTATCAATACAACGATTGATGGCGTTTATCAATGGTCGTTACCGGAGATAAAAGAATATCGTGTAGAAAGAGCCATCATTTATTTTGAAGATTTTTTTCAGTTATTTTCGCTTGCTTCAAGCGTGGTGTCCAACAACAGGTTTTATACACATCCATTTGATGAATCATCTAAAAATATTAATCTTCTTCCCAGGAAAACAGAAGATACAAATACAAGAATCGAAGAGTTAAGAAGAGTGGAAGGTGAATACATCAATTACAAAAGTTTTGAGAACAATGATGATGTTCGCCGTATTGTTTGGAAGATATATGCAAAGAACAAAGAATTGGTTGTTCGTATTCCTGAAATACTCGATCCTTATGCTTCGCATGTTTATTTGTATGCATCTTTTTTTTCTGTTTTTGATAGCGAAGCAAGTGAGGTGGTACAAGTTCCGTTTCTCAATTTTTATAAAATAATCACATGGAGTATTTACAGGCAATTAACACAGGGTGGCTTTGATGTGAAATATATTCCTGACCAGGAAGTTGCAGAACAATATACAGGCGATGAACAACAACAGGTGAAGTATATTATTAGTACAAGTAAATGGCATAAAGAAAAAGATCTGCGCAATTTTATAAGATTAAAAGATGCTTCAATGGTGCTGATACATTCTTTAAGCGATGCGGAGCAAGTGAAGGAATTGGTGGATGATTATGGCAAAGAAATATCTTTTGTGTTTGTACCACTTACAGAAAGTTTGAAAGGACAAAATATCGGTGATTGGGTTCAATGGTTGTTTGTACAGCAGGAGAAAGATGAAACAGCGATGTACAGAACAAACTGGAGCTTATCACTGTTAAGACCAAAAATTTTGCAGAACGAAAGAAAGCTGAAAAAGATATTGGAGAAGAATGATATGAAGAGTATAAGTTATGAGTTATAAGTTATAAGTAATAAGGGATAAGATGAGTGCCGGGAAGCTGAATGAATTACTGAAGTTTAAAAGTGAAGATCAACAGTTGATATAAAAAACGCGGCGTGGCCTTTCCCTCCTTTCGAGAGGAGTAAGAGGATAGGTCAATTGCTAATAAAAGTTCTGAACGTTGAAGTGAGTGACACAACAGGCGATGACAAAAGAGACAAAAGCTGGCAACAAAAAATAAAAATCATGAATCCTTTTAATCCTATAAATCCTGGTTCACACAAATGAGAATAGGCAAGATACATAGCTGGAAAAAAGTGATAGCGCAGTCGGTATTACTCGTTTTACCTACTGCAGCGGTTGGCTTTTATATGTTGTGGAATGTAAACAGCTACTATGAAATTTTGCAGAACGACTGGCTGATGCAGGGGCTTTATTTTGCCAGTGGAATGGCACTTTCAACGCTTTTTTATGCCTATCGTTTCCGGTTTATTTCTACGGCAGCCATCTTGTTTTTATTTTATTTCATTGCTTATAAAATTATTGGTAATGTAACGGTTGGCGAATTTGATGCCTTCTTTGCATCAGTACAGTTCCTGATATTTTCTGTTTTGTTTTCACTTGCGTGGATAGCCGGTTTTGGTTTTAGCCGCTCAAGATATTTTACTATTTTCTGGAGTGTTTTCTTGCTTGCTTTTCAAATTATTGTTGTAAGCAAAACCACGGCAATAAATGCAAATGCTTTGATCTCAGCGTTTGCTCCTTTTCTTGTTTACGCATTTTATATTATCTATACGGCGGAACTTATTCGCAATATGAATGAGGAAGGGAAAGGCTTCTTCTGGTTCTTATCAAAGCGGATGCTCGGTTTTGCATTTGTTATTATCGCCATGCTGCTTGGTATTTTCACTGTTTTTCAAAAAGATTTTAAAGCGATAGAAAAGGAATGGGGCGGCTCTGAAGCTAAATATGATAAGAACTGCAGCAACAGCGAACGCATGACTAAACAAAATAAAGATGGTTCGCTAAGCAATAAGAACGAGATGCGTATGACGGGTTCTTTGAACAAGGGCAAAAGGCTTGTTTTTGTAGCAAAACTGGATAATTTTTTTAATGATGGAAAAACACCCAACCCACTTTATTTCACTGCTTATTATTATACAAAATTTGATACCCTGACCCAAACATTTGAAACAGATAGCAGCATGCCTTCGAATGATCTTTTCAAACCAGATCCTTCGAAGATTCCATTATACTTTGCAAAGACAGATTCATCGGTTATTAAAAATACGGGTGCAACAAAATACCGTAAAGTAGTGAATGCGGATGTGTACAAAGTTTTGTTATCACCCAGTGAATATCTTGCTCCTTCAACAGCCTTTTATTGTCAACCCATCGGTGTGCCGAATGATTATAAAGATCAATACAAAAGTGCTTACCGTGCAAAAATGTGGGTGAGCGATCTTAACAGCGCTTACTTTATTTATAATCCTGCAGGTAACGAAATGCTGGAAACTTTCCAGGAGCAGCGTTTCAGCAAACTAAGGGAAATAAGAAACTTTGACGGTCTTGATGCAAAATTCAAAAGTTATTACACCTTCATGCCAGGTGATGATGATTACAAACGGATAGCGGCACTTGGCAAAAAAATAACAGCAGATGCAAAAACACCAATTGATAAAATGCTTGCCATTCGTGATTACTTTTTAAGTAAAGATGAGTTTGGACAACCCCTGTTTCAATACTCTGATAATCCCGGCATTCCGGGCATTCCAAGTGCAAGCAAACTCAATTATTTTTTGTTTGAGAACCGTAAAGGTTACTGTGCTTATTATGCTGGTGCAACCTTGTTTTTATTGCGTTCGCTTGGCATTCCTTCACGTATTGCGGCAGGTTTTTTAACGGTTGACAGAAGCAGTAAAAATCCTGGCTGGTATTGGTTTTATGAAGACCAGGCGCATGCATGGGTGCAGGTTTATTTTCCCGGTTATGGATGGATTGATTTTGATACAACTATTCCAGATGTGAATACACAACAGGCATCACAACCTGATCAAACGCCACCACTTGACATGCAGCAGGTTTATCTCGTTGCAGATGGTGAAGTGCTAAATGTTGACACTGTTGCAAAACAGGTTCGGATGAATGTTAGCAATTTGTTGTACCACGATAAAAATTATTCTACTGATTCGGCTAAAGAATTGATGATTGATGCGTCACTTGCAACGGTTTCAACAGATACCGGAACAGTAAGATTAAGCGCAGTGAAAAAAGGCATGCATATAACGGCAGCATCCTATGCAGAAGTGTTGAAAAATCTAAATGCAACCGCAGAGGATAACATGGTTTCTATCTTTAAAAAAATTCCAAAACCTGTTCCCGTTGATGAAATAAAAATTATCGAGAAAGATGAAGTAAAAAAGCAACAAAAGAAAAATGAGAATGAGCTAAGCGAGCCTATTGATTGGCTGCAAACATTATGGATAACGCTTATTGCTATTGCTGCACTTGTTTTAATTGTATTTGCATCACCCTGGATTATATGGCAGGTATTGAATACAAGAGCAAAAAACACTTCTGATGCTAAACGGGCAGCGTTCAATAAATATCGTGCAGTTATGTACTATCTTAATCAGTTGGGTTATGCAAGAGATGATAAAGGTCCGCAGCAGTATGCGTTATTTATTGATAACAAATTCGGTACACAACTCAATAACTTCAGCAATATTTACCAGAAACTAAAATATAGTTCTGCATCATTAACAGAAAGAGAACAGCTAATGGTAAATGAATTTTACAAACCATTTATTCAGCAAATAAGGAAGCAGGTTTCTTTCAAAACAAGATTCAGCAGGTTTTTGAATATTTATAATACCATCCATTATTTCAATCAACCTAAAATTAACAAGGCATGATAGAAACAGTTCAGATAGACCAGGCTTTAAC